>CAZWKM010000014.1:0-11335 GCA_964634165.1 uncultured Pirellulales bacterium
ATGAAAAATATGAATATGAATTTTTGAAAAAAGCAGTACTGAACAGCTCAGAAAAACTCTTTTATGCACCTGTATCGACAGAGTTTTGGACAGTAACCGAAGTTGTTGGAAACATATATTTTCTCCGGCAGGCATACCCCAGGGGCGCAAGCTATAAATTCGAGAAAAATGTGGGCATCATCGAGTGGCGCATACCAGGAGGCTATACGATTGAGTTGATACGTTCTGAACGGCCCTCTTAGGTTTTTCGATATTTTCTGAGCATATCGAGCAGATTCTGCATATCTTCGGGTAAGGGGGCTTCGAATTTTATCGTTTCGGATGTTGTTGGATGTTTGAATTCGAGCGTCGAAGCGTGCAGTGCGCAGCGGCTTATAATCGGGTCCTGCGGTGACGGCTCGGCATCAGCTAATTGCCACGGATAGACCAGCTTGCCGCCATACATATCGTCGGCGACGATGGGGTGCTTTATATATGAAAGGTGAACGCGTATCTGATGTGTTCGGCCGGTCTTGGGAGTTAGCTTTAATAGAGAAAAGCCGCGAAAACTTTCGAGAACTTCGTAAAAAGTAATTGCTTCTTTACCGATTTCCGGCCGAATGGCATATTTTTCCCTCATCCTTGGATGGACACCCAGCGGTACGTTTATACGGTCGCTTGTTAGCTCAGGGGTGCCGTGGACTATGGCCAGATAGCTTTTGTTTATCTGGCGGTGTTCGAATTGTTTGGCGATTTTCCACTGGGCTGTGTCGTTTTTGGTGATGACCATAACGCCGGTCGTGTCCCTGTCGAGCCGGTGGACGATACCGGGCCGGAATTCGCCGAGACCGCTCGATAGCTTGTCAGAATAGTACACAAGGGCGTTTACCAGAGTGCCGCGTGTGTTGCCGCGGGCAGGGTGGACAATCATATCGGCTTGCTTGTTGATGACGATTAGTTCAGAGTCTTCGTAAATGATATTCAGTGGGATGTCTTCCGGCTGAATCTCTTTGCGTGGCAGCTCGGGCAGTGTCAAATCAATTTTGTCGCCCGGGCTTAGCTTAAAGCTGGATTTCACTATTTTGCCGTTTACCTTGACGGCACCGGTGCCGATTTGCTTTTGTATCATAACGCGGCTGAAGTTGGAGAACCGGCTGTGCAGGTATTTATCAAGCCGACGTTCTTTGATTGAGTTTCCCACTTGAAGTGTCGAGTGTCCGCGGTCTGTACTCTTGTTGCTGAGTGTAGAAGCAGTCTCTTTCTCAGCCTTGACTTTTGGTTGCGGCTGAGATCGGCTTCTGTTTTGCTCCATAAGAACCACAGGAATTACGGCCCGGTCTGATTTACATCACTGAGATTAGTATCACCAGGATTAATATCAACGAGATTGGCGTCAGCGAGATTAGTATCGCCGACATACATCTCGGCAAGATTAATGTCAGCAAGAAAAGTGCCAACGAAATCAGCATCGGCGAGATTAGTGTCAGCCGGACCTAATTGGAACGGTGGTTGTAGAAACTCAGCAGGTCTTGGTTTTGGCGATGCCTTAAAGACCACCTTTTGCTTATAATCGGTCATTGTTTTGAGACGCTGTTTTGCCTGGGCGATGGCTGTGGTGCCTTCGAAGTCGGGGTTTGTCACAAGCTCGCTATATATTTGCTCCGCCTCCTCGAAGTTGCCGAGTTCTTCTTCGCAAAGTCCCAGCCCAAATCTTGCTGTCGCCATTAACGATGGATTGGGTGAGGCCTTCTTGAGCGCGTCGAGCGCTTCGCTGTATCCAGCCCTTGCCCGGTTTATCGTAGCTTCCAGTTCTGTCCGGCTCACAGACCCTTGGCGGTAATGCAACGCCGTCCGCAGGGTTTCTGCGTGTTTAATTAGTGCCAGAGCGGCTATCTGGTCGTCTTTTGTGCTCTGGGCAGCACTTCGGAGATTATCAGCAAGCTGGATGAGCATAATAGAAGTATCTACTCCCCTGGCCCGGGCCATAACGGTTTGCATTTTGCTCTGTGGCAACTGGGTGATAAGGTTTGTAAACTTGTGCTGTTCTCGAACCGATTCTACGTTCTTGTTATACCAGTACCACGAGGCTGAGCCTATGACCAGCACAGCAACTGCTGAAACGTAGATAATCATTTTACGATTTTCCCGGGCCCATTGTGGCAAGTTGCCTATCCACTCGGCCAATTCATTAGTTTTTAGTTCGTGCCGATGGTCGGATTTCATTTCTTTCTCCGTTTCTTGTTCTAAAATAGGTACTGCCCGCAATATTCGATTGTGGACTTAAACCGACATTGTAACAAAATTTATTTTATCTTGCAATAGGCCTGTCTGTCGATTAAAATTTTACCCCGTTAGAAATCCTGGCTGAAAACAGGGCAAAAACCTCTGGCCCCGTTAGAAATTCTACAACCAGAGGCAGTACTACAAAAACGGAGATTTCTAACGGGGCTGGCCTCTTATTTGGGTTCCCGCAAGGCGGGGTCCCTCTAACGGCGTTTAGTTAATAATCAATCGAAAGGGTATAGATGTTCAAAATAAAGGCAAAAGCCAAAACTGACACAAAGTGTCATTGCGAGGAGCGAAGCGCTGAAAGTCCGGCCCTTGGACGGAACGAAGCAATCTCCCCCATCTGCAGGTCGGAGATTGCCACGCTGACCTTCGGTTGGCTCGCAATGCTGCACACTTTTTGCTTTTCTCTGGTTTTGGCCGGTTCGCTTTGTGCCGCTGGGCCCCCAAAGGACATAGAAGACATTTGGGACCCGGCCAAATATATCAGCATCGATGAAATTAAACCCGGGATGGAGGCGTATTGCCTAACGGAGTACGGCAGCGCCGGGATTGAAAAGTTTGCTATGGATGTTATAAGCGTAGTCCGTAATATAAGCCCCGGCAGGGATGCGGTTTTGGTTCGGGGCACGGATGAGCGTTTTATCCGCACAGGACCGGTATGGGGCTGCAGCGGTTCACCAGTCTATATCGATGGCCGGTTGGCAGGGGCGTTAGCTACTGCGTGGACTTACAGCAAGGACCCGCTTTACGGCGTGACACCGATTCAGGAGATGCTTAGAGTGGGCCAGGCCGGCAGTTCTGAGAAAGATGTAGCCCAGACGGGATTTACTTTTGACTTCTCGAAGCCGATAGATTTTGCTGAAATTGACAGGCAAATTACAACTCCACGACTTTCGAGACGACATAGCCTCGCCGGTGCTGCTATTTTACCTTGTCCGTTGATTACCTCTGGTTTGCCGCCTCAGGTTACCGAAAAGCTAAATGCCTTGGTTGAGCCTTTCGGACTTGTGGCCGTTTCCGGTATTGGTGGCGGCGTAGAAAAACTCAAAACTAAAAACTCAAAACTAAAAGCTGTTGAGTTAGCACCGGGTGCTTGTCTTATTGTCCCACTCGTAACCGGTGATATAACAATGAGCGTATTGGGGACCGCAACTGAAGTTACAGGTGATAAAGTCTATGGCTTCGGGCACAGCTTCCTTGGTTATGGGCCGGTAAATTTGCCAATGGCCACGGGCAAAGTGCACACTGTCGTATCAAGCGTGGCTCGTTCTTTTAAGCTCGGCAGTGCGCTTGAAATAGTCGGTGCCTTGACGACGGATGAGTATGCGGCCGTCCTTGGACGGATTGGTGCAGAGGCCAGGATGATACCGGTAACGATAAGAGTAGACCGTTACAATGACGCCGAGAAACGGGTGTACAACTGCCGGGTTGCTGACAATCGGCTGTATACTCCAACGTTACTTCGCTCAGCCGTCTCTGGAGCGGCTCTTTACCTCGGCGATTTGCCGCCAGACCATATGATTGAGTATAAGGTGGCTATCGGGTTAGAGGACGCCGACTCGATTACCTTTGAAAATGTCTCAACCAGCCTGGGTCTGGCTGAGATGATAGCGGAAAGTGTCGGCTCGGTTACGCTGCTTATGAATAACCCATTCAAAAAAATTGATATAAAATCAATTGATTTTGACGTTCGCATAGTGCCGAAAAATATCGTTTCACATATATGGTCGGTCGATTTGTCCGATTCAAAAGTCAAAGCCGGCCGGAATATCGACATCGGAGTAGTTGTGGAATCTGTCCGGGCGGAAAAGAAAAAATACCGGTGCAGCTTGAAAATACCCGAAGATTTGGCGCCCGGAAAATATGAGTTGACTGTGTGCGGCTCGTCTGATTATGAGCGGTTTCTTATGAAAACTGTCCCCTACAGGTTTATTGCGCAAAGTTTGCCGAGTTTGATTGAGGCGATAAATAATTCTTTGCAAATCGACAGAGATAAATTGTATTGTCTTTTGCGTTTACCATCCGGTGGGGTTACGGTGGAGAAGGCCGAGCTTCCTGATTTGCCGGCGACGAAGGCGCTGGTCCTGCAGAGTGCGAAAAGGACGCTGAAAGCCCGGCCATATCCGCATTGGCTCGAAAGTAGTTTGGAAACCGGCACGATTATTGCCGACAAGAAGGTTATGTATATAACGGTAGAAAAAGAATAGCGGGTAGTTATAGGCGATATGAAATTCGAGTTTATCTTTTATGCGCTGTGCGCTAAACACTAATTTGGGAGAGTTTTTATGACAGCTAAATTTTATCTCAATTATAGATTAACCCTTTCGGTGTTGGTCTGCCTGTTTTTTAGTTCAGCCTGTTGGGCCGTTAGCAGTAAGATTACACGTCACGCCAGCAGTTCGGATTTGTTGAAGGGCCAGACCGAAGATGTTGTGATTGGCTCACGGGGGACTATCCAGCTCGGGCGGTCGGCCGAGACGCTGCTTCCCGAGTTCGAAGATGTTTGGTCGATAAACAGCATCGTTGTAAGCGGTGGGACGGTTTACGTCGGCACAAGCCCTAACGGCGGTATTTACAAATACAGTCTCGGCAAACTGACAAAGATTTATCCGCCGGAATCAGAAAAAGACGAAAAGGCGGAACAGACCAGAGAGCCAAGCGATGTAAATGAACCTGGCGATGTAAATACGGTTGAGACCGAGCAGTATCTATCGAACGAGCATATTTTTGCGATGGCAACTGACGTGGCCGGCAGGCTTTTAGCTGGTGTAAGTGGCGACAAATGCTCACTGGGCCGGTTCGAAGCGGGCAAGATGGAAGTGATTTTTGAGCCGAATGACGCCAAATATATCTTCGTGATAGATATTGATGATGGCGGTAATATTTATTTGGGAACCGGGCCGGAAGGAAAGGTTTATCAGCTTGACCCATTGGGCAAAAAAGCACAGCTTATTTACGATAGTCCGGACAAAAACATACTTTCACTAACGGCCGGACAGGACGGCTTTGTTTATGCCGGAAGTGACAGCCGAGGACTGGTATATAAGATAAACCCCCGCACTAAAACAACTACCGTTTTATATGATAGCGACCAGCCCGAGATTACAGCGCTATTATTTACAAAGGATGCCCCTGATTTAATCAAGGGTCTGTATGCGGCGGCGACATCGGCTAAGATTGTTGAGGCCCAAACGAAATTTGCTGCGCAATTGCCTTCGACGGGTCGGCCTGAGACTAAAGCCGAAAAGGGAAAAAGCGCCGGCAAGAGCGAGGGCGGCCTCAAACTTAAAATTGCAAATACAAAAAAAGCAGCCGATGATAAATCGGCCAAGAGACCGACACCGACCCGTAAACCGGCCGGGCCGGGCAAAGCCAGTTACATATACAAGATAACCAAGGACGGCTTCGTGACTGATATATTCAGCGAGGCCGCGGTTTTCTTCTGCCTGGCGGTACAGGATGAAAAGCTGCTTGTCGGGACTGGAAACAGCGCCCAGCTCTTTACCGTCGAACCAGCCTCGGAGCAGGAAGCGATTATCTATGAGGATGAGCAGGCATCGCAGATAACCGCCATAACTGTGGTCGGCGACGATGTATATCTTGGAACAGCCAATCCTGCGAAGTTGATAAAGTTAGGCTCCGGCTTTACTTCTGAGGGAACTTACACTTCCGACCTTATCGATGCCGGTCAGCCGGCAAAGTGGGGCAAGCTGCAAATCGACGCCGATATTCCGCGAGGGTGCAGGGTTCGCCTCGCTTCTCGCAGCGGAAACGTTAAAGATGTAAACGACCCGACTTTTTCGGCCTGGACTGAGCTGGTGGAAGTGACAGAGCCGATACAACTGCGATGCCCGCTCGGCAGATTCTGCCAGTATAAACTTGTGTTGCAAAGCGAAGATGGTCTCGGCAGTCCGCTCATAAGGGAGATTGCTGTTGCCAGTACGGTGCCGAATTTGGCGCCGAAAGTCGAATCGGTCAGTGTTAGTCGAATTGCCACAGCCGGTAAAACAGGAATGTTCAAAATCAGCTATAAGGCCAAAGACGATAATGGCGACAAGCTCATTTACAAAATAGATTTTAGAAAAATTGGAAGAACAAACTGGATTGAGCTGAAAGACGAGCTCGAAGCGGTCAGCTTCGAATGGGACGGAAAGACCGTTGAAGACGGCCGATACGAGGTCAGAATAACCACAAGTGACGAGAGAAGCAATACCACCACAACGAAGTTGACGGGCAGTAGAGTAAGTGACGCGGTAGTGGTTGATAACACTGCGCCGGTTATTAAAACAGCCCCTGTCAAGAAGGATAAGAAAACCGTAACGCTGAAGCTGCAGGTATCTGATGAATTTAGTGCGATCGGAAAGGTGCATTATACCGTTGATAGTAATGCCGAATGGATAGGGGCCCTGCCGGACGATTTGGTCTATGATACTACCGATGAGGATTTTACGATTGTGATTGAAGATTTGGAGGCCGGCGAGCATATAATCGCAGTTAGAGTCAGTGATGACGTCGGCAATACAACGTACAAAACTTTCGAGGTCAATGTGACGGGCAGCTAAGAGTTTTTAGTTTTGAGTTTTTACTTTTAAGTTCAATTATCGTGCGGTACATCGAGTTTGAAAAAATCGCCGGGATTGTCGAATCGCTTTGCGTATCAGCCGGCTATGAACTGCCCGACGATGTTTTAGCTGCTCTTAAAAAGGCGCAGCGCAAAGAAACCAATTCGGGGGCGGCGAAGATATTAAATCAGCTTATCGAAAATGCACGCATAGCAAAGGAAGATAAAATACCGCTGTGTCAGGATACCGGTCTGGCCGTGGTTTTTGTGCAGCAGGGTGCCGGGGTTGCTGTTAAACCTGCTGCCGGAGATAGCGATACGACGCTGTTCGATGCAATTAACGCCGGTGTTGCAGCCGGCTGCGAAAAAGGATATCTGCGAAAAAGCGTTGTCGCTGACCCTCTAAATGAACGCAAGAACACCGGCTCAAATACACCTGCCATAATCCATCACTCGATTGTGCCGGGTGACAGACTAAAATTGACCGTTATGACCAAGGGCGGCGGCTGTGAGAACAAAAGCCGGTTCAGGATGTTTAAGCCTACCGCAGAAAGAAAAGAGATAATTGATTGGATTGTTGATGTTGTCAGGCAAGCCGGTGCTGATGCCTGTCCGCCGTTTGTTGTTGGGGTGGGGATTGGGGGCGATTTTGAAATAAGCTGTCTGCTGAGTAAAAAGGCCCTGTGCCGAAATCTGCGTGAGAAAAACGCAGATGGTTTTTACGCTGAACTTGAAGCGGATTTGCTTGCGGCAGTCAATGCACTCGGCCTGGGCCCGCAGGGGCTCGGCGGTGACACTACCGCTTTGGCTTGTTTAGTCGAGAGTGCGCCGTGCCACATTGCCTCACTGCCGGTGGCGGTAAACATTGAATGCCACAGCCACCGGCACAAATCAGCAATTATTTAGCCGACTGTTCGACCACATCGGCCAGACCCACATCGATATATTGCCCGCCTCCGGTCTGACGACAGTGCACAGCTAAGCAATTCGAGCCGGCTTTCAAGGCCCTGCTCCCCGCCTCCTCAATAGGAACTTGGACATAACTCGCAGTAAAGCCGGACAGCTTCGCCGCGAGCACACCATTGATGTAAATCTCGGCATCCTCGTCATGGTGTATCGATAGGCAGAGTTGGTTGAGTTTTTTATCTTTTAGCTCAAATGTCCGGCGTAGCCAGATGTCCGATGATTTCCACTCGGTGCGGACCACCGACCCGGGTGTGCCTTTGGTGCCGAAGCCGCCGAGGCCTTTATTCCAGGATGAATCATCAAATCCGGGTTTCTGCCAACCGTCGCCGGGTTCGCTCGTAGTGTAATTCCACTCGATACCGCGTCTCTCCGATGTCGGCACAACAGTCTTGATTATCGGCGGCGGCAGGTAGAGCTTGCGGTTGGCAGCAGCGACCTTTTCAGCGTCCGCCTTGACCATCGCCCGGTCGTAGGTCATAAAACCGTTGACCTCGACCTCTACATCCGTCGTTTGGGTGTACACTGCAGCGCACAGCCCCCCTCCAATCATCGGACGCAGCTTGCTCAGTAAAGCTACGTAGGCGTTTGTCAGTTGCTCTCTGGTTTCATAACTGCGATAACCCCAGTTTTTCTCGTCCTGCCAGGTGTGCCCTTTCACCGGCAGACCAAGACCGCCGAATTCGCCCAGCACCGATGCGCGTTTTTCCTCATTGGGCGGTGCCGCCGGACCGGGATAGCTGTGAATATCACGCACGTCCCCGGATTCTCTGTTCGCCCAGCCGCTGGCCTCGTTCACCAAACGCGTCGGGTCCCACTCTTTAACCAATCTGGAATATCGCGGCGTGTCATGCTGTCCCCACCCCTCGTTAAACGGCACCCACATCACAATACACGGATGATTGCGAAACGTCTCAATCATGCGCATCAGCTCGAGTTCAAACTGTTTCTTGTCGGCGTCAGTCTTGTTATTGCCGCTGGCCATGTCCTGCCAGACCATTAAGCCCAGCTTATCGCACCAGTAGTACAGCCGCGCAGGCTCTACTTTGACGTGTTTGCGCAGCATATTGCAGCCGATTTTCTTCAATACCTCGATGTCATAGCGAAGGGCTTCATCCGTCGGCGCGGTGTACAATCCATCCGGCCACCAACCCTGGTCGAGTGGTCCATATTGAAACAAAGACTTGTTGTTCAAAAACAGTCGATTTATCCCGGCTTCGTCCTTCTTTACCTCTATCTTCCGCATACCAAAGTAACTCGTAACCTGGTCGACACTGTGATCCTCCTGGTTGAGAGTAACTTTCAAATCGTAAAGAAACGGCGAGTCCGGCGACCAAAGCTTAGGGTTGTCAATTTTTACCTTGATTGGCGAGCCGAGATGACCGCTGCCGGTGGCGATTGTTTTACGCCCCTTGCCCTCGGATGCCTCTGCCCTGACGAAGTACTTCTGGGCCAGATGCGTCTCCATATTGACACCGCGCGCCTGCACCAGCAAAATCAACTGCTTTGCATCGACATCCGGCGTAAGTTCAACTGTCTCGATAGAAGCTTTCGGCACCGGTTCCAGCCAAACCGTTTGCCATATACCGGTCACGGCGGTGTACATAATCCCACCGGGTTTTTTCACCTGTTTGCCTCGAGGCTGTGACCCGTCATTCGTCGGGTCCCACACCGACAGAGCAATTTCCTGCAACCCCGACTTTTTCAGCGTATCAGTAATATCGAAGGTAAACGGGTCGTACCCGCCGCGGTGGTTGCCGAGCAGCTTGCCGTTGACCCAGACGGTGGCATCCCAATCGACCGCTCCAAAGTGCAGCAGTACGCGCTGGCCTTTCCATTTGCGGGGGATATTCAATGTGCGTCGATACCATAGCCGGTTCCTTTCGCCCACTTTCTTCATCACCCCCGACAGGGCCGACTCAACCGGAAACGGTACAAGAATCTGGCCATCGAACTTTGCAGGTTTCGATTCATCTTTGGCTGTAATGGCGTATTCCCACAGCCTGTTGAGGTTCAGCCAGTCCTTGCGCACCATCTGCGGCCGGGGATACTCAGGGTGGGCGTTGCTCGGTGAAACCTCCTTTGCCCATTGTGTCATCAGTGGCCCATCAGCCGGCTTCCACTCCGCCTGAATAGACGAGCAGAACATCAGTGCCGCACATATCACGACCCAATATCTTGTTTTGTTTTCAAACAATCCTCTTTCGTTGCGTTTTGATTCCATCTTTTCATCTCCCTTCAATTTATATGCCTGCTTTTGTTGATTTTTTTACGAGAGGAAGGACCTTTTTATCTATTTCCGATTCGTCCTCCCCGACTTTTACTTTGAATAAGGACCACCGCTCGACATACTCCACCTTTCCGCCATCTGCCGGGATTTTCGTCAGCGGCCCTAACGTCTCGAATTCCAGCATCTCGTCATTGGTGAACGTCTCGGTATTACAGCCCATATCCGGATATGTTGCTTCGGGATTATACGGGTAGCGTTTGATGAACAGTTGGCCGTTCAGGTAATAAGCTCCCCACCCGACTTTATTGAGTAGGCCCGCCTTTTGCTTCTTGGCGACCTTGGGATTCTGTTTGAGTTGTATATACTTTGTGCCCCATATCCAGCGGGGATCTTTCATATCGGTGTACCGCCAGAGCACTAAAGGACGGGCGGGAAGCAGAAACTCCGGGTGAGCACCAAAAGGTTCCTGAGGAAGAATAAGCCTGCCGCCTTGTGCCATAACGCTCATAGCCCAGGGCGATGCTTTTATGTCCCACTGATTTTTATTCACCAGCCGGTGAAGCACTTTTACACGGTTGGCTTTTGCTTCGAGGGTGATTTCAATTTCCTTTACTATGCCGGTTGTGCTTTCGACATCCTGCATAAGTTTTAAAGTCTTTCCGTCCCAGCTATGCTTAATAGCTGAGTTATCGAGAGAGTACGTCCTCACAGTATGTTCAGGAGCATGCCATAGGCGGTGTCCGCCATAGATTCGCCATGCATCGCCGCCCGTTTTGCCCATCTGGTCTTTGTATTCTTTGAGCAGATTTTGTCCGCCGACATAGCCGAACCGCATAATTCGAGGCCCCACATCTGTTGTCGCAATAAGTTCTATCTGGCCGTTGCTGAGCTTAATACAATTGGGCCATCCCCCATAGGAGACTTTCTCCATTCTCACGTTCCTTTCTTTTCTGATTTCCCGACCGCCAATCGCTTGCGGTGGGCACCCCAGCGTTGACATAAGCACCAACCCTAAACCAACTGCTGTGACTGTGCTGTTAATACGGCGCCCTCTTGTTAGATGTCTCATTTTTTGTCCTCCATCTGATTTTTTCGTTTTTTGTTAACATTTTACTTACCCTGATGAATCCGTGTTTCCGAAATAGGGCATGTCCTCCATCCCTGTGGACCGCTGCCGGAATAAATGTTTTGATAAATTATGCCCGAAATCTGCGAAAGCGCCAAACACAAATTTGAAGATTGTTCATCACCCGCTTTTTTCGCGGATAATAGGGCCAAATGACAGTAATTTACAGTGGGGTTAAGTGTTCGTA
>CAZWKM010000014.1:11435-15697 GCA_964634165.1 uncultured Pirellulales bacterium
TTCGCGGATAATAGGGCCAAATGACAGTAATTTACAGTGGGGTTAAGTGTTCGTAACATAGGTTCGCAACAGCGATATAATCTTCCGGCGGGAGTTGTTCGGGGCGCTGGTGCGGGTCGATGCGGCATTGCTCGAAGATTTTAGGCCAACTGTGAATTTTTGTGAGCTCACCGGCCGCGAGTTTTGTACAGCCCTTGAGCATCTTTCGGCGGTGTTGCATGAAGAGATTTACGACCTCGCTGAAGACTTCCATATTCTTAATCCGGCTTACCTTCTCCTTTTTGCGAACAAAGCTGACCATTGCGGAATCGACCTGCGGCTGGGGCCAGAAGACCGTCGGCCTCAAAAACCTTTCTGTTTTTACATCGCCGGTTGCGCTCAGCAGGATGCTCAATATGCCGTAGTCTTTGCTGCCGGCAGCAGCCGTCATTCGCTGGGCCACCTCCTTTTGGACCGTGACATACATACTCTCTGCTGTTGTCGGGCCTCTAACCAGATTCAGCATTACAGGGGAAGCTACATTATAAGGCAGATTTGCCACTAACAGGACCCGGCCGGAATATTTTTTATGGGCCGGCTCGATTGCGTCTGTGACGGTGCGGCTGATAGTATTTTTGTTCCTGAGAATGTCGGTGTTGATGACCTCGACGTTTTCGGCTTTTGCAAGTTGTCTTTTTGCAATTTTGGCAAGGCGCTCATCAACCTCGACGGCGATGACCTTACCGGCACGCTGGGCCAGGGCCTCAGTCAAAGAACCTGTCCCGCAGCCGACTTCGAGCACAATATCGTTGTTGTGAATATCCGCAGAATCTACCAGCTTTCCCATCAGATTCAGGTCGATGAGAAAATACTGGCCGAGCCGTTTGTTCGGAGAGATGGCTGCCGATGCAAGTAACTGCTGAATTTGCTGTTTAGTCTGCATTAAAATTTAGAATTTAGAATTTAGAATGTGGAATTAAGGACATCGTTCATTCCTCATTTTCGCTCTTAAATTCTCAATTCGCAATTCTCAATTCTAAATTCTTTTTCGTCTTTGCCATTTGTATCGCAGTGGTTATCGCTGATTTCATACCGGCTGGGTTGGCAAGGTTTCGCTCTGCGATATCGAAAGCTGTTCCGTGAGCAGGTGACGTTCTTATTATTGGTATGCCGATAGTAACATTAACGGCCCTCTCGAAATCGAGCAGTTTTACAGGGATCATACCCTGGTCGTGATACATTGCGACGACACCGTCAAATTCACCGCCGGCAGCCCGCAAAAAGAGGGTGTCAGCAGGGAATGGGCCGAGGCACTTTATGCCTTGTTCCTGTGCTAATGAAATCGCAGGAGATATTATCCGTTGCTCTTCATCGCCGAATTGGCCGGCCTCTCCCGCGTGAGGATTCAGTGCCGCAACGCCAATCTTGGGATTTTCCACGCCGAAGTATTCTTTTAATGCGTCATTTAATAAATCTATCGGCTCGAAAACGCAGCCGATTGTGAACTTGTGCCGCACTTCGAACAGTGCTTCGTGAATTGTCGCCAGCGCCAGTTTTAACGGACCGGCGACGAGCATCATCACCTTTCGCGGAGATTTGCACCGCTCCGCCAGCATCTCCGTATGGCCGGGCCACGCTGCGCCGGCCAACTTCCAGCTTGTTTTGCTGATTGGTGCGGTTACTACCGCATCGATTATACCTGCCCGAGCGGCGTCAATGGCATCGAGGCAAAATCTTATTGATGTCTCACCGGCAACTTTGCTGGGGCCTCTAATCCAGGGTGGGACGGAATATTCGTCGTAATCAGCTACAACAACTTTATGCGGATAATCTCTGCTGATTTTTTCGTGTTGATGCCGGCCCCAGAATGGCTCAATCTCGACTTTATCGGCGGCGTAACAAAGCTGTTCGTTCATACCGAAAACAATAAATTTTGCGGACCGGCGTATATTTGGGTCTGCCAGCGCCTTTACAACAACCTCCGGGCCGATACCAGCGGCATCGCCCATCGTTACGCCTATCACCATCTGCTCAGCTATCGAATTGTTGCCATTGCTTTTGTTCATATTTTCGTATCGCGTATATCGCATCTCGTATTGCGTATTTCCTGATTTGTGGCTCGTCATTCGTAATTCAATTCACGCTTCACGAGATACAAATTCAAAAGCCCAGCTCTCTTAATTTCTCTACCGTTAGCGGTTGCTTTTGTGGCAGAATCTTTTCGAGCTGCTTTTTTATCGTCTTTACGATTATATCGGGTTCGATATTTACTGCATCACCGATTTTTGCTGTGCCCAGAGTCGTCTTTTTTAGCGTCTCAGGTATTATGGCGGCGCCGAAGCTGTTTTCATCCATACTCGCTATCGTCAAACTTATACCGTCAACGGCGACCGAACCTTTGACTACCATTTGGTCGAGCAGTTCCCGCCCGGCTGCAAATTTTATATCGGCGAATTGCCCTTGCTTGTTGATTGCTTTAATCGTTGCTACCCCGTCGATATGCCCCTGGACGATATGTCCGCCTAATCGACCGGTGGCCTTCAGGGCCAGTTCGACGTTGACCGGCGATGATGGTGTTAATCTGCCCAGATTCGACTTTGTGAGCGTCTCGCTGCTGATGTCGAATGTTGCGAGGCCGCCATCCACCCTGGCGATGGTCAGACACACGCCGTTTATGGCTATACTATCGCCGATTTTGCCCTCGTCGGCCGGTTTGCCTAAGTCTATGGTCAGCAAAAGCCCCCCTGCGCTTCGGCGAACCGACTTTACCGTGCAAATTGCCTCTATCAGCCCTGTAAACATTTGAAATTGACTATTTACTATTGAAAAAAGAAAACTAAACGGTAAAATAGATTATAAATAATTAATAATCAATAATCAATAATCAATTAGTAAAGGGTTGGCAGCAATTATGAATACGTTGTGGCTGAAAATAGCGGCTCTTGTGATTATCATTATAATTGGAGTTGTTTTGTTGGCGAACTTCCTGTCTTCCGGAATTGAGGAAGCAACGGATTTCGAGAGGGTAGAAAAACTCGTGGAGGCCCAGGAAGCCAGGTTTCAGGCCGAGCTTGCCGAAGCTGAACTAAAGGCTAAACAGGCAAAGGCAAAAGGGGCAGATGTAAAACAGCCGGTTGTCCAGCCGCAGCCCGATGAGATAGAGGGGCTGCAGCAAAATCTGCAAGCCCAAAAGTTGTATCAGTGGGCCGAGACAGAATTTAGAATCGCCCGCAAGCCGCTTATGAGTTATAAAAGATGCGTGGATTTTTGCCGGGAGATAATTCAAAAGTGGCCGGACAGCGCCGAGGCTGCAAAGGCAAGAGTACTTCTGCGTAAGATACCAGAGCGCCACCGTCAAAGATATAACATCACTGACGAAGAAATGGGCATTTCCAATTGAAGGTATTATGAAAAAGACGATGTAAATTGCCAGTGGGAGACGACTATTTCGACACCGACTGCTAACATACCTGTAATTGCGATAACCGCTGATTGTCTGCCTGAGGCGTGGGAGAAAGCTGTTTTGGCTGTGTGGGATAAGGGCTTGGAGGTCAAAACGCAGTACGATAAGCCCGAAGACCCACCGAGCAAAGACGCAACTGTTATGGTTACTATCACCAACCCTTTCAATGAGCCGAGGATTCACAAGAACTTTCCGGGCGGCCCTGAGGAGCTTGAGTCGTATCGGCTGGAAGTAGTCAGCGGCATTCACGACCACTGGATTGACCCTGCTGCGGGCAAGTGGACCTATACATATCACGAACGGTTATTTGCATACTCTCCGGTGGAGAATATACGCCGCGCTGATGCGTCAAAGCCGTTCAGGAAGGTCGACCAGATTCAGTATATTATCGATTACTTGGCGCAAGCCGGCCACAGCCGCAGAGCTCAAGCGATAACCTGGATGCCGACTGCTGACCCGCAGACGGATGACCCGCCCTGCCTTCAGAGAATATGGTGCCGGTTGGTGGCGGGCGATGCCGGACAACTGGCACTTAATATGAATACGCACTGGCGCAGCAGAGACCTTTACAAAGCCTGGTTTATGAATGTCTATGCGATAACCTCCCTTCAGAGGATAATTGCCGAGGGTATATCTAAGAAAATAAATCAGCCGGTAACAGTCGGCAGGTATGTCGATATAAGCGATTCGCTGCATATCTACGGCAGCTATTTTGGAAAGGCCGCCGGCGAAGTGGAAAAAATGCGCAAAAGCCCATTTACCGAACGGGCCTGGCAGAGCACTCACCCGGCTTTTGAGATGATGACACAGGAAGCCAGAG
>CAZWKM010000015.1:0-14580 GCA_964634165.1 uncultured Pirellulales bacterium
CCGAATATGGACCGGTTAGCAAAGGAAGGTATTCGCTTCACAGATGCTCATTCGCCATCTGCGGTCTGCACACCCACACGCTATGGAGTCCTAACAGGCCGATATTGCTGGCGAACACGCTTGAAAAGAGGAGTTCTCAATGGATACTCGCCGAGCTTAATAGATACCAAGCGGATGACAGTTGCATCGCTCTTGAAGCAGTATGGGTATGCCACGGCGTGTATTGGCAAGTGGCACCTTGGTCTGGGTAGTGACAAGAGAACAGATTTTAGCAAACCGCTTGCTCCCGGACCCAATGCACTTGGCTTTGATTATTTCTATGGGATATCCGCTTCTTTGGATATGCCGCCTTACTGCTACATTGAAAACGACCGGGTTGTGAAGGAACCGACCTTGACGGTCGAAGCCGGCGAAGCCAGCAAGGACGGATGGTGGCGAAAAGGCCCCATTGCGCCCGGTTTCAAGCATGTTGAAGTTATGCCGACCATAACTGAAAAGGCGGTCGGATACATTAATAGACATGCCGGGAGTTACGGAAATTCGCCATTCTTTATGTATTTCGCCTTACCGGCACCTCACTGTCCTATTGCGCCGGCAGACTTTGTCAAGGGGCGCAGTCGGGCTGGAGGCTATGGTGACTATGTAGTGGAAGTAGACTGGGCCGTTGGAGAGGTCATGAAAGCGCTGGAACGGAACAAGCTTGCCAAGAATACTTTAATTATGGTGACCAGTGACAACGGCTCGCCGGGTAGGACTAAGATTAAGCGAGCGCCATACTCGATTATCGAGGTATATGGTCACTATCCAAGTGGTGATTTGCGCGGCATCAAAGCGGACATCTGGGATGGAGGCCATCGCGAGCCATTCGTCGCCCGTTGGCCGACCAGGATTCGGCCCGGAAGTACCAGCGACGAGCTCATCTGTCTTACAGACCTATTGGCGACCTGCGCAGCAGTTGTTGGGGTGAAGCTGCCTAACAATGCCGGTGAGGACAGTTACAGTATATTGCCGGTTTTGCTGGGCAAGAAGATGGATAAGCCGATCCGCGAAGCAGTTGTGCATCATTCCGGCTCAGGAATGTTCGCCGTTCGACAGGGAAAGTGGAAGCTGATCCTTGGCCGTGGTTCCGGTGGTTTTACCAAGCCAAGCCGTGTGAAGCCTAAGCCGGGTGAACCTCGAGGTCAGCTATATGATCTGCACAAAGATCCGGCGGAGACAAATAACGTATGGGCCGAACATCCGGGAATCGTGCAGCGTCTGACTAACTTGCTCGAAAAGTATAGGAAACAAGGCTACAGCCGACTGAGCTGAAGGCTATTCGAGAACAATTGAAGGAAACTCTGAAATCAGAAGGAGAAGACGGATATGACTGCATACACTTACTCACGTCGCGGTTTTCTAAAAGCCATGGGTCTCGGGGCGGCATCTCTGGTGCTGCCGGGATGCGCAGGCGCTTCCGAGGGATTTTTTGGTAAGAAAGCTGCGGGCAGGCCCAACATCATATTGATTATGGCTGACGATATGGGCTATTCGGACATAGGCTGCTATGGTGGGGAAATCAGCACGCCGAACTTAGACAGACTCGCTGCGGGCGGCCTGCGCTTCACACAATTTTACAACACCGCCCGCTGCTGCCCGACTCGTGCGAGCCTGATGACGGGTCTCTATCCGCACCAGACGGGCGTGGGGCACATGGTGTCCGACCGCGGCCTCGACGGTTATCGCGGCGACCTCAATAACCACTGCGTTACAATTGCCGAGGTGCTCAAGCAGGCCGGTTACGCCACCTATATGTCCGGCAAGTGGCACGTGACCAAGCACCGGGGGCCGGATGGTCCGAAGTACAACTGGCCGCGTCAGCGCGGCTTCGACCGCTTCTTCGGGACTATTCACGGCGCCGGCAGTTTCTACGATCCGTGTTCCCTGGCTCGCGACAATACGCAGATACCGCCTGGCAGCGATGACTTCTATTACACCAACGCTATCAGTGATAACGCCGTCAAATTTGTTCGTGAGCACACCGCGAGGGTTCCCGCGAAGGGGGGGGCCAATCCGTTCTTCATGTATGTTGCCTACACGGCGCCCCATTGGCCGATGCATGCACTGCCGCGAGACATTGCCAAGTACAAAGGCCGATACGCCCGGGGCTGGGACGCACTGCGGGCTGAACGACACAAGCGCATGATCGAGATGGGAATTGTCCAGAGCAAATGGAAGCTTACAGATCGTGATTCGCGAGTTCCGCCGTGGGAGCAGGCCGAGAATAAACAGTGGCACCAGCGCCGTATGGAAGTATATGCGGCGATGGTCGATTGTTTGGATCAGGGCATCGGACGTATCGTCTCGGAATTAAGGAAAGCGGACGACTTCGAGAACACACTGATTTTCTTCCTGGCCGACAACGGTGGCTGCGCCGAAGAGTACGGTAGTCGCGGCCCAATCAAGCCGGAGCGGTCGAAAGAAATACCATTGAAGCCGATGGACAAGAACGCCCTGCAGCGAGATATGCAGCCTAAGGTCACGCGTGACGGTCGTCCGGTGCGCACCGGTGAGGGCGTGATGCCCGGCCCGGCCGATACCTACATCGCCTATGGCAGACCATGGGCCAATGCCAGCAACACCCCGTTCCGCCTGTACAAGCACTGGGTTCACGAGGGCGGCATCGCCACGCCGCTGATTGTCCACTGGCCGAGGCGCATTAAGGCGCGCAGTGAGCTGCGTCACCAGCCAGGTCACTTGATAGACATTATGGCCACCTGCGCCGATGTTGCCGGCACAGAGTATCCCTCCAGCTACAACGGCCACAAGATAATCCCGCTGGAAGGCAAAAGCCTCGTCCCCGCCTTCGCTGACAATCCTATCAAACGCGAAGCGATTTACTGGGAGCACGAGGGCAACCGGGCAATCCGCGTCGGCAAGTGGAAGCTGGTCGCCAAAGGCAAAAAAGGGCCGTGGGAGTTGTACGACCTCGACGCGGACCGGACCGAGACCGACAACCTGGCGGCAGTACATCCCGACCGTGTGAAACAGATGGTCGCAATGTGGCAGCACTGGGCCGAGCGCGCCAATGTCCTGCCGTGGCCATAGAAATAAGGTAAAGAAAATGGACAGTTTGTTGACCCGTCGTGACTTTTTGAGAGCCGTAGGTATGGGAACGGCGGCGCTGGCGACGCCGGGGTGCCTGTTTGCCGCCCGGAAGGGAGTTGCTGGCGGGAAGAAACTCAACGTTCTGTTTATCGCCGTGGACGACTTGCGCCCCCAGCTTGGCTGCTACGGCCACAAACAAATGCTCTCTGGCAACATAGATGGTCTGGCTGCGGATGGCGTTATTTTCCTGCGTTCCTATTGCCAGGTTCCCGTCTGCGGCGCTTCACGTGCCAGTCTTCTCACGGGAGTGCGACCCACTCGTGATAGATTTATTAGTTACGACGTATGGGCGGAGAAGGACCTGCCGGGTGCGCTAAGTCTTCCGAAGCACTTCAAAAACAACGGATACCACACCATATCAAACGGCAAAGTTTTTCACCATTCGAACGATTGTAAGGATGGCTGGAGTGAGAATCCCCGGCGTCCGAAGGGGCCCTGGAGGAACTACGTACTGGAAGAAAGCAAAAAGCTCGCCCGGAAAAGCTCGGGTGGCAAGGGGCCTGCTTTCGAGTCCGCTGATGTCCCCGACAACGCATATTTTGATGGAATGATTGGGGATAAGGCGATTTCAGACCTTCGCCGTCTCAATGATACGGACAGGCCATTTTTCCTTGCGCTCGGCTTTCTAAAACCTCATTTGCCTTTCAATGCTCCCAAGAAATACTGGGACTTATACAAGAAGGAAGAGATTGACCTGGCGGACAATCCTTTCAGACCCAGAGGCGCCCCCGATGTAGCTTTGCACAACTGGGGCGAATTGCGGGCCTATGCAGGTATTCCCAGGAAAGGGCCTTTACCGGAGAACATCGCCCGCACGCTCATCCACGGCTATTATGCGTGTGTCAGCTATACCGATGCGCAGATAGGCAGGGTGTTGGCCGAGCTTGACCGTCTTGGCCTGCGGGACAACACAATCATCGTACTCTGGGGCGACCACGGCTGGAATTTAGGTGAACACGGCTTATGGTGCAAACACTGCAACTTTGAAACTTCTCTGCATTCGCCGTTAATTGTAACTGCGCCGGGAATCAAGGCAGGGGCCAAGACAAATGCCTTGACCGAGTATTTAGATATTTATCCATCCCTTTGCCAATTATGTGATTTACCGCTGCCTGCTCAGCTTCAAGGTAAAAGTTTTGTGCCGCTTATGAAAAATCCGAATCGTCCCTGGAAAAAAGCAGTCTTTAGCCGATATTATAACGGCGACTCGGTCAAGACCGACCGATATCGCTACACCGAGTGGCGCCGAAAGAATGGCGAAGTGTACGCACGAATGCTGTACGACCATAATGTTGACTGGGTGGAGAACGTAAATATATCCGAGAGGCCGGAGAACAAAGAGCTGGTCAAGAAATTGAGCAAAATGCTTCAAGAAATAAGAAGGTGATGCAGCCATTTACACTTTTAATCAAGCCATCCGGCTCAGATTGCAACGTTGATTGCAAATACTGTTTTTACAAGCATAGAGCGCCCGAAATCGGCCAGGGCAGGCAGCGAATGAACGACGAAGTGCTCGAAAAACTTGTTAAAGATTATATGCAGCTGCGTTTTTCATTAGCCGGCTTTGCCTGGCAGGGGGGTGAACCAACGCTGATGGGCCTGGATTTCTACAAAAAAACGGTGGAATTGCAAAAAAAATACGGCAGCCCCGGCCAAGAAGTAGGCAATTCCCTGCAAACCAACGCAATCTTGCTTAATGACGAGTGGTGCCGGTTTCTACACGATAGTAAGTTTCTTGTCGGCATCAGTATCGACGGCCCAAAAGAATTACACGACTACTACCGCCTCGACCATTCCGGCTCAGGGACCTTTGATAAAGTAACCAGGGCCATTCAAACCTGCAAAAAATACAAGGTTGAATTCAATACCCTTACTCTGTTAAACAAGAAAAATGCGGAACATCCGGATGAGCTATTTGATTTTTTTATCGAGAATGGCATAAAGTTCCTGCAGTTTATTCCCTGTGTCGAGACAGACCCGGCCACAGGTAAGATTGCGGATTTCTCAATTACGCCGCAGCAGTACGGCGAATTCCAGTGCAGGATATTTGACCGCTGGTACGACCACGGGCCGCAAAATCTAAGCATTCGCGACTTTGACTCGATACTGTCGTATTGTGTTCACGGCAAACATACGATTTGTACATTCGACAAACAATGCAGTCAATATATTGTTATCGAGCATACGGGCGATGTCTTCACCTGTGATTTTTTTGTCGAGCCGAAGTGGCGATTAGGCAATATTTTTGAAACGCCGATAGAGAAACTCGCCGCCGGCAGTAAAAAACGCTCCTTTGGCCGGGCCAAGCAAAATCTTTGCGATAAATGTCTTCTTTGCAGGCATCTTGCCATCTGCCGCGGCGGCTGTATGAAAGACAGGGTCCCTTTTGACAGGGACAGCTTCAGCCGGGAAAGCTATTTCTGCGAAAGCTACAAGCGCTTCTTCGATTACGCAATGCCGAGATTTATGCAGATAGCCGCCGCCATCAACGCCGGCTCGCCTGTCAAAACCCAGCCCTTCGTATAATAAATGGTCAGGTTACTCGAGCGGCTCGACGTAGATGTTGCGGTACTCAATCGGCGTCCCTTCGCTCTGCAGGCAGATTTTACCCGACGTTATCGAGCACCTTGTCGCCACATTTTGTAAGATGCCGTTCACCAGAACCACCACCCAGTCGTCCTTGCAAATGATATCGTATGCGTTCCATTGGCCGAGCGGCTTTTCGCTGCTCTTTTTCAGCTTTATGGTCCTGCGTCCGCGGACGCGTTTGCCTTTCTCAGCGTGCTCTTTTATCTCAATACCGCCGATGACCCAGAAGTCGCCCGCATTACCAGAATGCAGTTGGCATTCGAGACTCTTCGGCCAGACCTTGTCGAGACCGCTCATGTGAACAAGGGCGCCGTTGTTGCCGCCATTTCCGGGCCAGCGCCACTCCACGTGAAAGAGATAGTTGGCGTAATCCTTCTCGGTGCGCATATAGCCCGCTGGCCGCCCCGTACAGCGGATTACGCCGTCCTTTACGGACCACGTCTTTGTAACGTCGTGCCTGGGATCGGACACAAAAAGCTTCCAGCCGGTGAAGTCCTTGCCGTTCCAGAGGACAATTTTCTTTTTCGGGACGATTGGCGTTTTCTGCTTTTCCGGGGCCCCTGCGGTTGCGGCCAGCAGCGCCGTCGTCACGACCAGTACCACGATTGTGATAGCACAGCGTTTCATAAAATTCTCCTTTCGTCTCAGTAAATAACCACGCCCTTACGGACGTGGCATTTTAGAATTCAAGCTTCGCTTGCCCGCTGTCTTCCTTTCCCTGTAACTGAACGTATTTACGTATCGTAGCCTCATTTATCCTAACCGTTGATACGAAGTAACCTGTCGACCAAATACCACTCACACCCCAATATACTTTGTCTAAAAATGGAAACTTTTTACGCATAGCACTGCCGGTATTGGCTTTTATCATATTAACAATTTTACTGACCGAAAATTTAGGAGGTATCGATACTAATATGTGTATATGATCCAAATCAGTATTTACCTCCAATATTTCTATCTCAGGGTGAAAACTGCTTATCTGCTTTATTTTCCTTTGCAAATAGTCGCCAATACCGGCTTTCAATACTTTTCTGCGGTATTTGGTCGACACCACAATATGATACCGAGTATAATAGACTACATGAGCCTGTTTCCTGTATTCCATAAAGATAATTATACAGGAAGACAGCGGGTACTTCCATCTACGCCCTCACGGACGTAGTATTACGAAAGAAGAATAAATTAAATATGCCCGGCTTGATATATAAATTAGACCAGGAAACCGCTGAACAATATTTCGAGAGATATTTCAACCGGAACTACCTTAACAATGCGCTGAGAATAAATATCGGCTACCCTGTTTTCTATTGGGGGAACAATCATAACGTGGACGGAACTTATGTTGGGTCCACAGAGGCGTTGAAAAAATTCAAGCAGCGACTGCTTAAGAAGGCAGGAGCAGACCGCAACAATTATCTCCGGAGTATGTTTGGCGATGGTTTTTTCAAGAAGAACCCGCAGGAATTTGTCGCCTCTCTGGCAAATCAGTACTTCTGCAGCTCCAGAGATATGTTTCTCTATGCTCTAAAAAAGGCAAAGGAAGGCAACCTGAATCAGATTAACCAGTTTGTCTTAATGGCGAGTATTTATGCTGATGGCGATAAAACGTGCTTCTATGGAGTTAACAAGAGAGGGGATGTGAGAGTAGTCGCGGTCTCGGTCGAAAAGAAAGACGGGCTTGTGAGTGCCATTTTAGTCAATGGGAAGAGATATAGCTTTGATTATAAAGATGGGATAATCGAGAAAATCAGCAGTCAACAGAGACCGCAGTCACAATGACGTGGAGATAAAGAATTTGGGAACGAAAATATTTGAAAGGATTGGGAAATGAAGAAGGTGCTTAAAGCTCTGCGATTTGTTTTGTTGGCGATTCTGATTTTGGTTATTGCCGCCCTGGTGTTGATTGACATTTTTGGTGAGCGTGCTGTAAAAATAGGTATTGAGGCCGCGGCGACTAAAACCTTAAATGTCGGCGTGAGCATTGATGAGGTGGAGCTGTCAATTATGGGCGGTAAACTCGGTATTGAAAATCTCTCGATTAATAATCCAACGGGTTACCAATACGAAAAACTGCTTGAACTGAAGGACGGCGAAATTCAGGTTGAGGTAAGGTCGCTTTTGAGTGATGTGGTTGAAATACGAGAAATCAAGCTGGACGGTGTGAAACTTGTTCTCGAACAAAAGGGCCTCTCCAACAACCTCCAGGAAATAATAAAGACAATATCCGCCAGGTCAAAAGCCAAAGATGAACCCAAGAAGGTAGGGAAGAAGCTGCATATAGACAATCTCGAGATTACCAACGTGGTGGTTAAAGTGAAGCTGCTGCCTGTTCCGGGGAAGATAGATACTATTCCGTTAAAGCTTTCGCCTATCAAGATGACCGATTTGGGCAGTGACAATAAGCTGGACACGGCTGCCTTGACCGGTAAGATTTTGTTAGCCCTTGCAGATGGTGTAGCCAAACAAGGTATTGGAGTCCTGCCGAAAGAGATACTCGACCCAATGAAGAAGACTTTGGAAACAACTTTAGACATAGGTAAAGCTGCTACTAAAGAAGGTGGCAAACTTATTGAAGCAGGCAAAGATGTGGGGAAGGGGGTTGTCGAGGGCTTAAAAGGTCTGCTAAAGCCCAAGAAAGACGAATAATTTCGCAATTGCCGAGTTAGAGTCGGAGACAGATTAAACAGGGAATACCATAATAAGTAGTTGATATGATAGTTTTGCTAACAGACTTCGGGCAAAGTGAGTATGTGGGAGTGATGAAGGGGGTGATTTATAGCATTGCCCACGATGCAAGAATTGTAGATTTGTGCCATAGCATCTCGCCTCAAAGTATCATTGAAGCTTCGTGGCTGCTTAAAAATAATTACAAATACTTTCCGGAAGGCGCAACGTTTTGCTGTGTAGTTGACCCCGGTGTGGGTACGGAAAGAAAAGCGGTAGGAGTGAAAACAGAAAAATACTATTTTGTCGGGCCTGATAACGGCCTGCTCTGGGAAACACTTGCCGAGCAGAAAATAATCGATATAAGGGAGATTGCCATTCCCGGAGATGCGAGCCGAACGTTTCACGGCAGAGATGTTTTTGCAAAAGCGGCTGCGAATATCGATACAGGTAATTTTGAGACCATAGGTGAAAAAATAAGTGAAATAGAGAAATTTGGACTTTATCAAAAGGACAAAGAAGGAATAGTCGTCAGAGTCGATAGATTCGGAAATGTCGTAACTAATCTGACGAAGCAAAAGAAGGATAAGTATTCTGTGAAAATAGCCGAAAAAGAATATACGATGAGATACTGTCCGAATTATCATACAGCAAAAGAGGGCGAATTGTTCCTGGTAGAGGGCTCAAGCAATACGTTTGAGATTAGCTTAAAAAACGGGAATGCCAACGATAAATTGGATGTAAAAACAGGAGAAAAAGTAAAAATATCATAAGAATTTCGAGGCAAGGGGCGGGTGTTTTCAATTGATTATTGACCGTTGACCGGTGATAATTGATGGTGAGTGGTCGTTAGTGAAACCGGCAGGTGTATCCGTACGGGGACAATTTAAGGAGAAACAATAATTAGTTTGATGTTATTTATGACAAATCTGGCGTTATTTATCACGGTGCTCGTCATATATTTAGGGCAATGAATTTTAAGACCGAACATAAACTTACCGAGGCTCAAGTCCAATCAGGCTTAGGTTATGTCATCAAAGATGGCATGGCATCACAGTCTATGGCAATATTGACCGGTGGGGCTTTTTTAGTTGCTTTCGCCCTCAAGCTTGGTGCATCAAATTTTACGATTGGCTTGCTGGCTGCTATTGGTCCATTAGCTCAACTGCTGCAGCTTCCATCGATATTCTTAGTGGAGAAGATACGTAACCGACGAGCGATTGTTGTTGTAACGGCTGGACTAAGCCGTATGTTTTGGGTATTGATTGCTCTGATCCCATTCTTATTCGGTAAACAAGTAGGGCTTACTATTTTATTAGTGTCAATAATAGGTGCATCGGCTTTTGGGGCGGTTTCGGGTTGCAGTTGGAATTCGTGGATGCGAGACCTTATACCGGAGAACATACTGGGAGCATTCTTCTCAAAACGAATGAGGATAGCTACTGGTGTGGCAATTGCTTTGAGTTTAGCTGCTGCTGTTTATCTGGACTTATGGAAAAAGATGTTGCCGAGTTATGAGATACATGGATTTTCGATTCTATTTTTATTTGGCTTTGGAATTGGTGCTCTGGGAGTTTATTTTTTGGCCCGGACACCGGAGAAACGGATGCCGATTCCAGAGGAGAAGCCCGGCATTTTGAAGTTGCTGGCTCAGCCATTCAAGGATGAGAACTTTCGTAAGCTCATCGCGTTTATGTGCTCGTGGAACTTTGCAGTCAATCTGGCCGGGCCTTTCTTTATGGTCTATATGTTGAAACGACTGGGACTGAGTATGTCTTTTATCATTGGCCTTTCTATTATCAGCCAGGTTATGAATTTTGTGTTTGTCAAGGTTTGGGGTAAGTACACAGATCGGTTTAGCAACAAATCAGTGTTGGCCATATGTGGGCCTATGTTTATCCTATCGATACTGGCATGGACGTTTACGACGATGCCGGAGAAATATTTCCTGACGATACCATTGTTAGTGGTCATACATATTGTGATGGGGCTTTCGTCTGCTGGAGTGTCATTGGCATCAGGCAACATCGGTTTGAAATTAGCGCCACAGGGTCACGCAACTGCCTATCTTGCAACTAATACGATTGTTAATTCGGTAGCAGCAGGAATAGCACCCATTTTAGGCGGGAAATTCGCGGACTTTTTTGCAAATCGGGAGCTGGCCTGGACATTAAAGTATACAAGCCCAGTAAGGGAATTTACTTTGCCTACGCTGAATTTGCAACAATGGGACTTTTTCTTCGCGCTGGCGTTTGTGATTGGTTTATATTCGCTACATAGGTTGGCTATGATAAAAGAGGCAGGTGAAGTTGAGGAGAAGGTTGTTATGAGCGAGTTGTTTGCGGAGGTCAGTGGTCAGGCTCGGAATCTGTCGTCGGTTGAAGGACTGCGGCAAATGGTGAGTTTCCCATATTCGATAGTCAGAAATCTGACAGTCAAAACTAAAGCTAATAATGATGCCAGAGCTAATGAATAAAAGAGGCGATAGAGAATGAAAAAAGCTAAAATTATTGTGATAATCATAGTTTTGTTGTTGGCTGTGATAGTCTTTCTCCAAAACACAAAGGCGGTAGAAACCAAGCTGCTTTTTATGACAATAACAATGCCACGAGTTCTGCTGCTGATGCTAACATTTATATTGGGTTTTATCGGGGGCCTCATTATAGCGAGCTATATTTTGAGGAAACCTGGCAAATCAGCCTCGAAAGATTAAAGATAGGATAGCTTCAGGAAACAAGTTGGTAATGCGGCTTTAAAAATAAATAGAGAAAAAGTACAAACGGTGTAAAAATGAAAGTAAACACGAAAAAACTCAGATCAACTAAGAGACACTCGAAAAAGGCGGGTTTGCCGCCGGGTACTCTGGTCCACATAGGACAAAGAAAAACAGAATCGGCAAGAATTTCAGTCATTGACTACAACGAGCAGAACTTCCAGGAAAAGCGAATCTCAGCCATCGAAGAATGTCTGCAATTTAAAGAAACATCGACGGTAACGTGGATAAACATTGATGGTATTCATGAGATAAATCTTATCGATGAACTCGGCAGACAATTTGAACTTCACCCTCTTATTCTCGAAGATATTCTTAATACTGGCCAGCGTCCCAAGTTTGAGGATTTCGATAATTATATTTTTATCGTGCTTAAGATGCTCAGCTATAAAGATGACAGACGAGGAGTCGAGGCCGAGCAGGTGAGCCTGGTTCTTGGTCCAAATTTTGTAATTTCATTCCAGGAACGGGTCGGGGACGTATTCGAGCAGATAAGAGATAGAATCAGAAACGCAAAGGGGCGAATTCGGAAAATGGGGGCGGACTATCTTTGTTATGCATTGATTGATGCTATTATCGACAACTATTTTGCAATCTTGGAAGGTTTTGGAGAGAGAATCGAATCTATGGAAGAAGAGCTGGTTGCTGAGCCTACTGAAAAAACCCTCCAGCAAATTCATACACTTAAAAGAGAAATGATATTTTTGCGCAAATCCGTTTGGCCTTTGAGAGAGCTAATCAGCGCCTTACAAAGAAGTGAATCCACACTAATTCGAGACTCCACCGGCATTTACTTGCGGGATGTTTATGACCATACGATACAAATTATAGACACTATAGAAAGTTTTCGCGATATGATTTCAGGGATGCTTGATATATATCTTTCCAGTCTAAGTAACAAGATGAATGCTGTGATGAAAGTGCTGACCATTATTGCAACCCTATTTATTCCGCTTACCTTCGTGGCGGGAATTTATGGGATGAATTTCAAATACATGCCTGAACTGGAATGGCACTGGGCTTATCCTGCTGTCTGGCTTGTTATGGTTACGGTCGCAGTGATTATGTTGATATATTTTAGGAAAAAGAAGTGGCTTTAAAAGCGGCCGAAGTATCCTCATAGGGGGTAATTTAAGGAGAGTCGATTATGAATTTGATACTGTTTATTATCGTGCTTATTATCTCGTTCATAATAGTCAGAATAGGTGCCATTGCGTTTCAAATGACAGGTCTTGAGTGGTCGTTAGCCAAGTTTCAGGCGCTGTCGTGTTTTACTGCGACGGGATTTACAACAAAAGAAGCTGAATTGATTACGAGCAATCCGCGAAGACGGCGTATAGCTTCGGTGCTTATCGTTCTGGGACATGCCGGCCTTGTTACTATGATTGCGACCTTTGCTAATTCCTTAAGGCCGCCCGCTATAGCAGATAAACTGTCAGTTCCTTTTTTGCCATTTGACATTCCGGAGGGGGTGCTGCCGTGGATAAATTTGACAGTTCTGACGGCTGCTATATATATCATTTATAAAGTTTTTACCAATACGAAATTCGCTCGAAAATTAACAAATGTTTTAAGGGCCCGTATTGTAAAGAGAGATATTATTAAACCTGTTTCCTGCGAAGAACTCATCGTGGCGACGGGCGGCTATGGGGTTTCTAAAATTAAAATCCGTGAAGACCACCCGGTGCTGGATAAAGCACTTTCCGAATCCGAGCTGAAAAAGCATGATATCATGGTTCTGGCAATAATTCGAGCCAACAGGACCATACCCAATCCTCTTGCGGATACCAAAATTCTTTCGGGCGACGAGCTTATATGCTTTGGGAAGTTAGGAAGCATCAGAAAGAAATTTGCCTGATTTCTGAATAATAAATCAACAGGACACTCCAAAAAGAAAGATGTTCCAAAACGCCGGCAATGACGTATTCGTACTGCGTTGAGCGGGATGCGTATGTAGAGGAGTATCAGGGATGTTGACATTGGGAGCGGCAGGGCGTATGATTTGCAGCAAAGTGGTTTTATTTTTGGAGCGGATAAAATGGCCGAAGCAAAAAGAAGCTGGGAAAAGCGGCTTGCGGGTGAGCCGGATGAGCTAACGGTTGATTTTGTAGAATCGCTGTCTGTAGACAGACGACTTTATAAATATGATATTGTCGGCTCAATCGCTCATTCGCAGATGTTGGCTGAACAAAAACTGATTACCAAAGACGAATTGAAAGCGATTAAAGACGGGCTTATCGAAATATCCCGGGAAATCGAAAAGGGGCGGTTCGAATTCGCAAAGAAGTATGAAGATATTCATATGGCTATCGAGGCGGCACTGGTAGCGAAAATCGGTGAGGCGGGCAAGAAACTTCATACCGGCAGAAGCCGCAATGACCAGGTTGCCACAGATATTCGGCTGTGGATGCGAGATGAGATAGAGATTCTGCAGGCGAAGCTGAACGGCCTTCAAAAGGCCCTTGTTAAATCGGCGGGCAAATATACTGAAGATGTGATGCCGGGTTATACTCATCTTCAGCGTGCTCAGCCGATAGTTATTGCTTCTTATTTGTTAAGTTTTGTGGAGCAGTTCGAGCGTGACATTATTCGGCTGAAAAACTGTAGTGAGCTGCTTAATATTTCGCCGTTGGGCTGTGGTGCTGTGGCCGGTTCAACGCTGCCGTTAGAGAGAAAGAGTACGGCTAAGCAATTAGGTTTTGCGGACATCAGCTATAATAGTATCGATGCTGTAAGCGACAGGGACTTCTGTGCGGAGTTTATTTTTGATTGTGCACTTATTGCGATGCATCTGTCCCGATTAGCTGAGGACTGGATAATTTATTCGTCGGATGAATTAGGGTTTGTGCGGATTGATGACAGCTATTGCACATCGTCGAGTATGATGCCGCAGAAGCGCAATCCGGATGTGCTCGAACTGATTCGCGGCAAGACGGCTTCGGTTTATGGTTCGTTGATTGCTATACTGACAATTCTAAAGGGTCAGCCGTCGGGCTATAATCGCGATTTGCAGGAAGACAAGATTCATATCTTCTCTGCGAGTGACACGGTCAGGGCCTCATTGGATATGATGCGAGCGATTGTTTCACATACGAAGTTTAATACTAAGAAGATTACGGCCGGGCTGGATGAAGGGTTTTTGGATGCCACTGCTCTGGCTGAGTATCTGGTTGGAAAGGGCATCGCTTTCCGTGAGGCGCACGGCATTGTCGGGTTGTTGGTTGCTTACTGTGAGAAGGCAAACAGAAAGTTAGCCGAGCTTAGTCTGGATGAGTTCAAAAAGCATTCGACCTCGATTGAGCCGGATGTGTATGAAAATCTCGGTGCAGTAAATGTTGCAAATAAGTATGTTACCGAGGGCGCAGCCGGACCCAAGCAGGCAAAAGAGCAAATTGTGTATTGGA
>CAZWKM010000016.1:0-14547 GCA_964634165.1 uncultured Pirellulales bacterium
GCCCTGGTCATCGGTCATAACCAGAACCACATTGGGACGTTTAGCACCGCTCTTCTCCGCAGAGACTGAGGTAATTCCAACATAACCGGGAAGAAACAAAGACGCTGTGCCGAGGCCGACCGATTTAAGAAAATCACGGCGTGTTTTAACTGATGCATACATAATTTAAGCTCCCGTATTTTGAATTTCCTTAGTTCCGCTGTAGTTTTACATTTAGCTTTATACTCTCTCCCACCTTTGTTTTGTAGTCAAAGACTATGTCACCGTACCGAACCTTGCAGGGATTGCCAAGCTTTGAACGAATCGTCGCACCGGTCAGTTTGCCGTCTTTCCAGGCAATATCCACTTCAAAGCCGCCGCGGGCACAGAGCCCCTGAACCGAGCCGTTGGGCCAGGCGCCGGGCAAGGCAGGCAGCAAGTAAATTACTCCCAGATGCGATTGCAGCAGCATCTCAGCGATGCCGGCGGTGCAGCCAAAGGTGCCGTCCACCTGGAGGGCATCGTAGCACTTTGAGAAAAGAGTGGGGTATGTATTCCGACGGATAAGATTCTGGAACATGATATGGGCGATTTCCGGTTTGTAGTTTCGGGCCCACAGGCACATCTGCCAGGTCATCCCAAAGCCAGTTCCGCCTCTGCCCCGCAATTCGAGGGATTTCTCTACCGCTTTAGCCATGTCAGGAGTCTTTTCCACGGAAATCTCAATGCCCGGATACATTCCCCAAAGGTGCGAAAAGTGCCGATGTCTGTCTTTGGGATTATCCAAATCGTCGATCCATTCCTGCAATTGGCCGTATTGTCCGATCTGGTTCGGAGCCAGGCGACTTTTGGCCTCAAGCACCTGTTTCCTGAAATTTCTGTCTTTTCCCAATACTTCTGAAGCTTTTGCGTAACTGTCAAAAAGATAGCGTAAAATCTGCATATCCATGGTCGGCCCCGCACAAATACGGTCGCTCCTGTCGCCCCGCCTGAACTCATTCTCAGGTGAATTGGAGGGACAGGTTACCAGCCATTTGTATTTTGGATGTTCAACGAGGGTGTTCAGAAAGAATTCCGCCGAGCCTTTCATGACGGGATATACTTTTTGGAGGAATTCCTTGTCTTCGGTGAAGAGATAGTGTTCCCAGAGGTGGGTGCACAGCCAGGCGCCGCCGGTTGACCAGGAACCAAAGGTGCCTCCACCTATGGGAGAAGTGTTTCGCCAGATATCCGTATTGAAGCCTAACAGCCAGCCCTCGACTCCGAAGAAATCCCGGGCCGTTTTTCTGCCGGTTTGAGACAGTTCCATAATCATAGTAAAGAGCGGTTCGGCACATTCGGTAAGGTTGCACACCTCCGCGGGCCAATAGTTCATTTCACAATTTATATTGGTAGTGTATTTACCGTCCCACGAGGGCACGGAGCTTTCATTCCAGATACCCTGGAGATTAGCCGGTTGGGTACCGGGTCTGGAACTGGTGATCAGCAGATAGCGTCCAAACTGGAAAAACAGGGCCGCCAACTGCGGGTCCCGCCCGTCGTTGTATTTTTTTAACCTCTGGTCCGTGGGCAGCCGGGAAGCCTGTGTGTCACCAAAATCAAGTGAAACCCTTCTGAAAAATTTTTGATGGGAGGCGATAGCGTCTTTCTTGATCCGTTCAAAGCTTTTGTCACCCAGTTTTCGAAAACATTCCCGAATACGCTGCTCAGGGTTGGCAGAGACGTCTTTATAATTTACAAAGTTGGTGGCCGCCGCGATGAGCAGCGTGGCTGTGTCGGCGTTTTCGACTTTCAGAGTTTTACTGTCTCTGGTCAATTTACCGCCCTGATTTAAGACCTTAATCGTTCCCTGGTATTCGAGCCGGCCCCTGACGCCGTATGAGTTGGCGTTTTTGCCTCGCAGGATGAGACGATTAGGATGGTAGGTTCGAGCCATATAATAGCCGTCGTCGGGCCAGTCTTTGTCATCGTTCACCACACCCTCGATGCCGGTGGTAAAGGATATTTTGCCGGGCTGGTTGGCAGTAAGCTCTATGGCGATTACCTGGTCATCGGGACTGGCCACAACTTCTCTGGTGTATTTTACCCCGTCGGCGGTGTAGCTGACTTTCACCACTGCCGAATCCAAATTTAGCTCTCTGCGATAATCGGTATATGTATCATGACCCGGAAAGGTTAAGTAAAGATTGCCCAGCACCTGATAGCGAGCATACCACATAGGGACAGGGCGCATCTGTTCATCGAACATTTTTTTAGCTTCGCCGTATTTTTCTTCAAAAATAAGCCGGCGTATCGTGGGCAAGGCACCTGGACCGTGCACGCTGTGCGGCTCAACCGGGGCGCCCGTCCAGATGGTCTCTTCGTTGAGGACAATCCTTTCCTGTGCGGTTTTGCCGAGCACCATGGCGCCAAGCCGGCCGTTGCCTACCGGCAGGGCCTCCTGGAAAACCGCTGCCGGTTGTGAATACCATAGGGTCACATTACCAACGGATTCCACGGCCTGATCTGCGCCGGCCCGTACGGTTAACAGACTTAATAGAAACAATAACGCTATAGCATTTGTTGCAGCATCTTTTTTAAGCATTTTTGGTACTCCTTCCTTTTCAATGGTTCATCTTTACCGGGATTAACCAGAAGTTACTATTTGTTTTTCCTATTTAGACTTTGTTATAATTAGCTGTTTTTCTTCAAAGGGAATCGGATAAATGGTTATCCACATTCCCAGTGTAAAGTCGTCTGTGCCATTTGTCAAGCACAAAACCACCGCATCCATTGCCGCGGGTGCCCGTCAAGTTTGTAGGTAGATTTTTCAAGCTGCACCGCTTGCCCTGGCACCGAATTGCCGCCATCCACCCCGCTTTATCATAGTTCCGCGCCCGCACCTATCATCTGGAATTGAACCGCTTCCTGCAGCGCGACCCATCCGGCCACATCGATGGCATGAACTTATATGAATATAGAAAGAGCAATCCGTTAATAGGATTGGACCCCATGGGACAAATTGCAGCGAGAGATGCAGGACACAAGCCCGTAACCATGAAAATTATACACTTGATTCGCTTTTTTTTTAGCCGGTGGGAGCAAGACAGTGGTATAATATGTCAAGAATTGTGCCAGGAAATCAAAAAACGATTTCCTCAAATAAGATATGTCCGTATGCCTGATTTTCATCTGGTAAATCAGGTTTGAAAATCGGAAGGAGATTCGAATGAACACAAAATCGTATGGTTTGACGGTATTTTTGTTAATACTGGCAGCCACAGGCTATAGTGCCCAAAAACGAAGTGTTGTGGCACCCGGGGCAAAGGTTGAAAAACTTGCAGGCGGCTTTAAGTTTACCGAGGGGCCGGCGGCTGACGCAAAGGGGAATATCTTCTTTACGGATATACCCAATAATCGAATTCACAAGTGGTCGCTGGCGGGCAAGCTGTCAACGTTTCGTGAAAACTCAGGCGGGTCAAACGGGCTTTACTTTGACAGGAAGGGCAATCTGCTGGCCTGTGAGGGAGGCGGACGCCGGTTAGTGTCCATCGACCCGAAAGGTGAAGTTACGGTGCTGGCTGATAAGTACGAGAACAAACGGTTCAACAGTCTCAACGACCTATGGATTGACCCGAAAGGTGGTATTTACTTTACCGACCCACGCTACGGGCGCAGGGACAACCTGGAGCAGGACGGCGAACATGTCTATTATCTCTCGCCCGACCGTAAAAAGCTTATCCGCGTAATCGATGATATGGTCAGGCCGAATGGAGTGATAGGTACTCCCGATGGCAAGCTGCTCTATGTTGCCGACCACGGCGGGAAAAAGACCTTCGTTTATACTATCAATAATGATGGAACGCTGTCGAATAAAAAGCTTTTTGCGCCGGAAGGTTCTGACGGGATGACTATCGATAACGAGGGTAATGTCTACCTTACGACAAGAGCGGTGGTGGTTTACAACAAAAAGGGCGAAAAAATTGAAACGATTGAGGTCCCCGAAGGGCCGGCCAATGTCTGCTTCGGCGGCAAGGATAGACGGACACTCTTTATCACGGCCCGAACATCACTCTACTCGGTCCGGATGCAGGTTAAAGCCGCCGAGCGGCAACAGACTATCTCAGAGCTTGGCTTTGAACAAGATATTATCCAAACAGGTGCCGGTGCTCTAAAGATTACTTTCATTGGACACGCAACATTGATGTTCAACTTCAAAGGCAGGGTCATTCATGTGGACCCCGTGAGCAGAGAGGCCGACTATACTAATATGCCCAAGGCGGACCTGATTTTGGTCACGCACGAACATGGCGACCACTTTGACACCAGAGTTATAAAGACTCTTCAAAAAGAGGGAACCAAACTGGTACTGACCAAAGCCTGCGCAGAAAAAGTTGCCGGCGGTATTATCATGCAGAACGGTGATGTACGGACCGTTCAGGGACTGAAAATCGAGGCCGTACCTGCCTACAATATTGTACATAAACGCTCTAACGGAACGACGTACCATCCTAAGGGACGCGGTAACGGCTATGTGGTAACTTTTGGCGATAAAAGAGTGTATTTGGCCGGCGATACAGAGAACACACCCGAAATGAAAGGACTAAAGAAAATTGATATCGCATTCTTGCCGATGAATGTCCCCTACACGATGACGCCGGAGATGGTAGCCGATGCGGCAAAGGCATTTGAACCGAATATCCTATACCCATATCACTATGGACAAACAGATCCAAGGATACTCGTCAATTTATTGAAAGATTCAATGAACATCGAGATTCGTATCCGCAATATGAGATAAAGGGAGACAAGTGAACCTCTACCAGGCAATAACGGTGCTTAAAGCTATGGCTTAGCTGTGTCTTTTGGTTCGAGAGTGCTTCCGCAATCCGGACAGGTATTGCTGATGTGGATTCTTTCTACTTTGGCCGTATCTTCTTCGGAAATGCTTGTTCTGCCATGACTTCTATCAAGGCACCCAACATCAAAACACCCATGTTCATTTCGTAACACATTTCAAGTTGCTGCTCAAATTGCAAAATAATCGTTCTCTCAAGTGGCAAACCTCTTTCGACCGATAATATCTGTACAAAATAGCTTGAGGGTAAATGGTGACATCTACTCGCGAACAATTTTATAAACGGCGTATTGCAGAACTCGAAAAGCAACTTGCCGAACTTACCACCGCTGCGGCAACTGCTCCTCGTCCCGTCCTTTTCAGAAAATCACGCCGGGTGCAACTGAGGGCATTTATGTTCGCACTCCCTATTTTTGTTCGCAAGATATACTGCTGGATTTCCCAAAAGATTTATTCTTCCTTCGTAATACTACGTCCGTGAGGGCGTAGATGGAAGTACCCGCTGTCTTCCTGTATAATTATCTTTATGGAATACAGGAAACAGGCTCACGTAGTTTATTCGATTTCCAATTCCCATCTTTGTCTCGGTATCTCCTCTGAACCGATGCTTTCAACACAGCCACCTGCTTACCATTCTTCAGTGATAGAGCCATTGACCGCAAGAGCAGGGAAAGTACCCGCCAGCAAATACCTCGATATATATGCCAAAATTACCTTGCAATCCCACCCTCAATAACCATCTATGCTGTCGGCATCTTCGTATCGATCCTGACTCTCTTTCCATACATCAAATTATCTATAAGAAGTCCAATCCGCTGATTCATCGGATTTCGACTGACGTAAAACCTTGCAAGCCTGTGAAACATTGTATTGGGCTTTGTATATGGACAAACCCTGATGCAAACGCCGCAGTCAGTTCCCACATCCTTCCAGAATGAGTAACAACTTTCTTGTCTGACAGACCAGTGTTCAAAATTCCTGGAGAAAGTCTTGGCCCTTTCGCTTATCGCTCCAACAGGGCAGCTCTCCGCACATTTCTTGCAAATCCGACAAAAAGTCCGAATGTGATAATCTGTTCCTTTAGTCTCTGGCAGCGCAAGTTCTGTCGTTACTACTGAAATACGTACGCATGGTCCATATACAGGGTGCATCAAAAGTCCTATACGCCCGACTTCTCCCAATCCTGCATCACTTGCCAGTGGTACACACAAGACCTCATATTGACTGTCAACATGTGACCTGGCATCGTACCCAAAACTCCGTATATACTCGGCGATAATGTGGGCTATCTCGGCTGATTCCACATACCGCCTTGAGCTTTCGAGCAGCGTGTCGACAGCCGGTGCCTGCTTTAGCCTTTTCGCGTCCATAGCCACAATTATCACAATCGCGCTTCGATGTTTGCTTTCGATGCGCTTCCCATAATCCTCTCGATGTCTTCCTGCATGACTGTAGAAATGATAACTCTTCAAGCCGGTAATTCCCAAATCAACTGCTCCATAGTAATGTGCGATCTCCCTGATGGTCTGTGTAAACCTTTCAACGTCAATATCTCTTTTATTCTCAACCTTATCACCAATGACAAGATGTCGTGTTTTCGCAAGGATTTTGAACGCCGCCCCTGCGACAGGTGTCAAATACGAATCATAAAACCGACTACCTTTTTCTCCGAGTTCGGGCTTTTCGTGGATTTTCTGATCTATTTTGGAAAGCTCCGGATGTTTGGCGTAGTATTCCCTCGCGATGTCCGGATGGAACTGGAGGTTATTTCTGCTAAACATATGGTCCCGTTCATCATATTGCTCGAAGCGAGCATTCGCTGTCCGCAATTCATCCGATTTCGGAAAGTAGTGAATCATTGAGATGGTACAGAATAGCGATATTAAAATCACTGCCGCCGCTCCTATTGTTTTCGCAGCCACACCTTGGTGGTAACACATTAGCAGCCCCCAGAAAACTGAATTAAGCACAATGACACAAATAGAATAAGACATTGCTCTGGTTTCTTTTTCTCTGATGGATGTGTACACCAACATACACAATAGAACGTTAATGCCTGCGCAGAAAATCAACATTATTACCGACATACGTAAACTCTCCATATGTTAATGAAATCGAACCCCAAAACATTGAATTAAGCTACCAGTGAGCAAACTTGCTGGATAGTTGTGGCACCGAAACACTATGTCCTCTTTGTCATTGCAGGACTTATTTGAACCTGTCGCATGCGGCTAATTATACTATCGTGGTGCTATGAATACCATAGGTAACCTTCTCAATAATCTTTACAACGTTTTCTGTTGCATCTGTTAATTGCTGAAAAGACTCGGTTTTCTAAGGTGGGCAATGGTCGAGGTACGCACAAATAATCGTGGTGAAACCGTGTTAGGTGGTAGAATTTGCCGGATGAGGCCTCTTAGTAAGCGGATTTGACAAGGCAATGCTCGAAGAAAAAGTTGCTTTTCTCACGCAAATTTGGTAGTATAGGGAAACAAAAGTGGAGGAACACACAGAGAAATCAAAGCTAAATGGGAAATCTCGATTAAGATTAATCAAAGGAATAGACTGATGGATAGACTTTGTAAAATACTTTTGATTGTATATTTCGCAACGTTGATCGAACCACTTTATGCGATGGCGAGGGTTGATTCGGAAGAAGGGCTGGTGCTATCCAATGATTATGTCCGGTTTGAATTCGAACCCGTCGGTATGGGGCTATGTAAAATGGTCGACCTCCGAACAGGCTACAATCACATAGAAGAGGTCGACGGCAAACATCTTCTTTGGGAAGTGGCTTTCGGCGTCGGTAGACAGATTTACACGATTACCAATAATTATAAGACCTGCAGCAATGCCTATATTGAAAAACTGCCGAACGGAGGGCAAAAAGCCGTATTGGAATGGAACGATTTGCGATGGTGGAACGAAGATAAAGTGGTAACGATTCAGGTTACCGTTGAGCTGCCCGCAGATGATGGAGTAGCCCAGTGGCGCATCTTTGTGGAAAACAGCAGCGATTACTGGGGACTGTGGTCGGTCTTGTTCCCCATTATTAACGGCTTCCCCTCATCGGGACAATACGATATCGCCAGACCCTCTTTTGCCCGCGGGGGAGTGCTCTTAAAAAATAACACTGATACCATCAGGGCCCGCTATCCCGGCTCAACCTGGTCAATGCAGTTTATGTCTTTTAACCGCGGCACAAACGCCGTTTACCTGGCTACCAGGGACTCCCGCGGCCGGGCCAAGGATTTTGTTGTCGAACCAATTAAAGAGCTCGACAGCGAACGCTATCCCATCGTTTTCGAAGGCAGAAGACACAAAAAAATTACCCCCACGCCCGGCGAGAGAGCTTACATCATACACTATCCCGATAATATGGGACTGACCGGCTCGGATTATCCCGACTATTACCCCGTTGAATTTGGTGTATATCAGGGCGAGTGGCTCGAAGCCGCTCATCGTTATCGCCCCTGGGCATTAAAACAGAAATGGGCTCAGAGAGGACCATTGTCGCAGAGAACCGATGTACCTGAGAAAATCAAAAACATCGGCATTTGGATCCGCGACAACTGGGAATGGAACGGCGCCCAGGGCTCACCCAGCCAAATGAACAAACCCCTGCTCGACGCGGCAAAAAGACTGCAAGTACCAGTAGGCTTGCAGTGGTATAACTGGCACCAGAACCCGTTCGACAATGATTACCCCCATTTTATCCCCGCCAAAGACAAATTCAAACAGCGAGTGGAAGAACTCATCGCTCATGGAATCGTTGTCATGCCCTATATCAACGGTTCCAGCGCCGATATGAACATTTCCGATTTTGACAAATTTGCCCCTCATGCTGTCCGCGATGAGGCCGGCGGTATCAGGCATCATTACTACTCGAACCGTGCCGGTCGGCTGTTGTCGATGTGCGGCAAACAGACCTTCTGGCAGGATACGATTTCTTCGCTGGTGGATGACATTTTCACCTTATATGGAGTCAATGGGATTTACATCGATCAGGTCGCCGGTCTGTATCACGAGTTGTGTTTTGCCCCCAATCACAAGCACCCTATGGGTGGCGGGAGCTACTGGGCCGACGGCAACTGGGAATTGCTCAGAAAAATCAAAAATGTCGCCCGTAAAAACAACAGGGATTGCGTTATCACATCAGAAGCCGCAACCGAGGTATTCCTCGATGTCCTAGACGGTAACCTTTTCTGGTCGCAACCATCCGAGGCCGAAATCCCCATGATGTCGGTGGTATATTCAGGTTACACGCTGTTTTTCGGCAGTCCCTGTGATTACAAAAAAACCGACCGGTTCTTTATTTACGCCCAGGGCCGCGCCTTTCTAGACGGCCGCCAGAATGGCTGGATGAACTTGGGCCTTTTCAAGCCCGAGAATGAACGTAAGGTTGACTACCTTAAACAGTGTGGCCAATACCGGGTCGCCGCCCGAAAATTCCTCACTTTCGGCAGACTTTGGGGTCCCATTGAGCCCGCCAATGACATCCCAGAATTTACCGAAGAGGGATTTGGATGGGGATTTTATGAAAAAATACGCCCAGCTACCCTGCCAGTTGCCGAAGCCCATCTCTGGCAGTCCGAAGATGGGCACCTGGGGATTTTCTTGGCCAATTATGTTGACGAGGAGATTCCTTTTGCTTATTCAATAGATCCTGTGAAATATGGACTTCGAGCTGATCGCTATCAATTAACAGAGATTACACCCCAGAGAGTACTTCCTCTTGCAAAAATCTCAGGTCCAATAGAACGTACGGAAACGCTACGGCCGCGAAAGTTAAAGGTAATTGAAATAGCTCCCCTGAAAGATAAATAATTTGATGTCTCAATGCGGAATAAAACTATGTATATGAAGTGAACAGTAACGATTCAGAAAGGGTCAATGCCATGAAAAACGCAGTTTTCTTGATTTGGTTTCTAAGCATTAGTCTCCTGAATGTCAATGTATCATGGGCCCAACATGCTGGCGATGATTCACATAATGGTCCGACAGATCAGGTGCGTCGAATGAAGAGTTGGGAACATCATATAAAGCTCAAAAACGAATCAATTTTTAGGGATCTAAAATGGCGGGCGGTGGGTCCAAAGTTCCAGGGCGGCAGGATCGAGAGCATAGCCTGTCCGGCTGGTTATACCTCCACTATCTATGTTGGCGTCGGCTCAGGCAACGTATGGAAGACGGTTAACAACGGTACCACTTGGGAGGCTATTTTCGAACATGAATCCACGTTCACGATCGGCGATATAGAGGTATCGAAGTCAAACCCGGAGGTTGTCTGGGTGGGGACGGGTGAGAATCTTATGGCCAGAAGCTCTTTTGCAGGAACCGGCGTTTTTAAGTCGATCGACGGCGGCAAGACTTGGCAAGATATGGGGCTGCACGATACGCACCATATCGGCAGGGTTGTTATTCACCCTGATGATCCGGATATCGTTTATGTGGCGGCAATAGGGCATCAATATTCGTTTAATGAGGAGAGAGGATTATTCAAGACAACCGACGGAGGAGAAACGTGGGACAAGATTCTTTATACCAGCGACGAAGTCGGCGTGGTGGACGTGGCGATGGACCCATCGGATAACCAGATTCTGTATGCTTCGACGTGGAGAGCGAATCGAAAGGCCTGGAATTTTGTGGGCCGAGGAGAAGAATGTGGGATATACAAAACAACAGACGGGGGAGAAACCTGGAAGAGGTTGACCGACGGATTTCCGGTGGGAGAACGTGTGGGGCGTATCGGTTTGGACATTTCGCCTTCGAATCCAAACGTCGTGTATGCTATTATTGCAAACCAGAGAGACGTTTATCGCTCCGATGACAAGGGGTTGAGCTGGAAAAAGGTCAACGAAAAACGGGTTAGATCGGCTTTCGGTGACATTAAAATATCGCCGGATGATGAAAATGAAATTTATGTTTTAGGTACGCGTTTGCTGCATTCGCGGGACGGAGGAAAAACTTTCAGCGAAGTTTCGGAGAAAGTAGTTCACCTGTACCACCATGGGCATACGGGGCTTCATCTTGATCATCACGATTTGTGGATCGACCCCTTAAATGCAGACCGATTGCTTTTGGGGACGGATGGTGGATTTTATATTTCGTACGATAGAAGCGAGACGTGGCTGCACATAAACAATTTGCCGATCGCGGAGTTTTATGCGATATCGGCGGATATGGCCAGCCCGTATAATATTTATGGCGGGACACAGGATGACGCTGCTCTTTTCGGGCCGAGCACGTATGATCTTGAAAAGGGCGGTGAGGATCCATGGAAACACGTATATATAGACCCATGGGGAGGAGGAGATTCGTATTTTACGCTGGTTGACCCGACGGATCCGGACACTATTTATTACGAGCAGCAATTCGGCAGCCTGAAGCGGAAGAATATGAAGGACGGATCGACAAAGTACATTAAGCCCAGAGCTAAGAAGGGCGAGCCTCGTCTTCGTTGTAACTGGATGACTCCGTTCATAATTTCGCATCACAATCCTATTACGCTGTACTATGGAGCCAATAAATTATTCAAATCCATCAACAGAGGCGACAGTTGGACATGTATAAGCGGTGATTTGACGACCAATCCCGGTCCGGAAAGACGGGGCAATGTTCCTTACGGAACCATAACCAGTATTTCAGAGTCTGCTCTTAAACCCGGATTGATTTATGTCGGGACGGACGATGGGAATGTGCAGGTTACCCGGAACGACGGGTTTAGCTGGGCCAAGATCAATACGGGGCTGGACGACAAGTGGGTCAGTCGCGTGGTGGCGTCACAGCATGAATTGGGGACGGTGTATGTGTGCCTGACGGGATATCGCGAGGATGATTTTGAAAAATATCTGTATATGTCAACGGATTACGGCAAGACGTGGAGGTCTATAGCAGGTAATCTTCCTTGCGAGTCGATAAATGTCATAAGGGAGGATCACCGGGATAAGGACATTCTTTATGTTGGTACTGACCTGGGGATTTACGCTTCGCTCGATAGGGGCAAGAAATGGTATTCGCTCTGCAGTAATTTACCGACCTGTGCGGTCCACGATATTGCGGTACATCCCCGGGAGAACGAATTGGCCATCGGCACACACGGCAGAAGTGCTTTCGTTCTGGATGTGGAACCTATTCAGAGTATCGAGCGGGAGACTTATGCGAAAAAGAGGGAAGGTACTGACGCGGCGGCGAGGATGCGTTCCTGGAGGCATCATGTGAAGCTCAAGAATGAATCACCATTTAAGAGCCTAAGATGGAGTTCTGTTGGTCCTACGCTCCAGGGCGGCCGTATCGAGGCAATAGCTGTGCCGCCCGGCAATCACGGCACGATATATGTCGGCCCCGGCTCGGGAAATATATGGAAAACCGTCAACAATGGCTTAACCTGGGAGCCTATCTTCGAAAATGAATCCACCTTCACCATCGGCGATATTGCCGTTTCCAGCTCTAACCCTGATATTATCTGGGTAGGCACAGGGGAAACCCAACCTCGGCACAGCGGTTATTCCTATGCGGGCACGGGAGTGTTCAAGTCCACAGACGCCGGGCAAACCTGGAAGAATATGGGGCTGCATGATACCCATCATATCGGCAAGGTTATCATCGACCCTGAGAATCCTGATGTGGTGTACGTGGCCGCCATCGGTCATTTCTGGTCACGAAATGAGCAGAGGGGCCTTTTCAAAACCACCGATGGAGGGAAAAGCTGGGAAAAAGTTATTTATATCAGTGATCAAACCGGAGCCGTCGATTTAGTTATGGATCCTGCTGATAATAAAACACTTTATGCTGCCGCATGGCAGCTTATCAGCGGAAAAGAAAGCGGAATATACAAGACTATTGACGCCGGAAAAACTTGGAGAAAATTAACCGACGGCCTGCCAGCCGGTGATTTGGGACGTATCGGGCTGGATGTCTCCGTGAGTAACCCTGACATTGTCTATGCCTTTATTGATAATTGGGCACCCGGCAGCGGCAGACGAAAGATCGTCGGGGGAGAAGTATATCGTTCCAGCAACAAAGGTGAAACCTGGGAAAAGGCCAATGAAGAAGATTTGTATTCCGTTTTTTCGATATATGGCTGGAAATTCTGCGACATCAGAATCTCGCCCGATAACGAGAATGAGATTTACATCCTGGGCAATCGGGGGTTCCATTCCCGAGACGGCGGGAAAACCTATGAACGGTTCGGCGAAAAGATTATTCGCCTTCACGATACCAAGGGGAAGGTTCTTCACCTTGATCAGCATGAATTGTGGATTGACCCATTGAACCCCGATCGGGTGATCCTGGGAAATGACGGCGGGCTTTTCATGTCCTATGATAGGGCCCGGAGCTGGCTGCATATTAACAATCTTCCCATTGGCGAATTCTACTTTGTTTCCACGGACATGGAGACGCCATATAACATCTACGGCGGTACGCAAGACAACGCTGCTCTTTATGGACCGAGCAGCTATGAATTTAAAGACACCACCCAAGATCCCTGGAAACATGTTTTTCTGGATCGATGGACCGGAGGAGACGCTTTTGTCACGCTCCGGGACCCCACCGACAGGAATATCGTTTACTACGAACACCAACATGGTGATATGAAGCGTATGGACGTCACCGGCACATCAGTATTGTCCGGGGGCGAATTCTCGCAAAACATCCGCCTGTGGGCCAAACGAGGAGAGCCTCGCCGGCGGTTCGGATGGTACACGCCCTTTATTATCTCGCATCACAATCCCTACACTCTTTATGCGGGGGGAGATAAACTGTTCAAGTCCCTTAATCGAGGACAAAACTGGTATGCCGTCAGTCCGGACCTGGCTGACCCCGGCAGCGGAGAGCGCGGTGTCGTTCCGTTCGGTACTATCACTATGATCTCCGAATCTCCTTTTAAGCCAGGTTTGATATATGTGGGAACCGAGGGAGGCAGTGTCTATCTAACACAAAATGACGGTGAAAGCTGGGTCAAAATCGACAAGGACCTGCCGGACAAATGGGTCAGTCGCATCGAGGCTTCCCGGTATGAAATGGGCACCGTCTATGTCTCCTTTACCGGTTATCGAGAGGACGACTTCGAAAAATATCTCTATATGTCAACCGACTACGGCAAGAACTGGTCATCGATCACCGGGAACCTGCCCTCTGAGTCAATCAATGTAGTTAGAGAAGACCCCAAAAAGAAAAATATTCTCTACGTTGGAACAGATATTGGAGTATATACCTCTCTCGATCGAGGGGTGAGTTGGCATTCGCTATGTAATAATTTGCCTACCACGCCGGTACATGATATGGTTGTCCACCCGCGGGAGAATGAACTGGTCATCGGCACACATGGAAGAAGTATTTTCGTTCTGGATGTGGAACCTATTCAGAATTTCAACTGGGAGACTTATCGGAAAAAGAGGAAAGGTACTGACGCAGCGACACGGATGCGTTCCTGGAGGCATCATGTGAAGCTCAAGAATGAATCACCATTTAATATGACATTGCTAAGAAGAGTTTAATTTTTTGGTTTCTCATACGTAACCGTTCAGGCCTTTTAGATGGTCTGAGGTAGAAGCGATGGAGTAGGACTTTGGAAATAATAGGCACTCAGAGCGTTTTGGAGGAATTGCCAGCTGGATCGGCCTTGCTTTCGGCAGGTAGCCAGGACCGTCCAGATGCGAGCGTTCCACTGCCTGCCCATCAAGGAGCGGCTGCCTTGTGTAATCCGTCGGTCAATAATCGACTGGCGA
>CAZWKM010000017.1:0-14401 GCA_964634165.1 uncultured Pirellulales bacterium
TCTCCGGCACGTTAAGCAGCGCCTCCACCGGTATTACCGGGTAGTCCGACGCCTTCTCATCGACCTCGAAAATCGGAAGGGCCTTAATCCCGATGAAGTCCTCCTGTTTTTCGAGGTATTCCATCGCCAGAACCTTCAGTTCCGGCCTGGCTAATGTGGTTGTACTCGTAGGTCTTGGCATTTTATTTCTCCTTAAAATTCATTTTTCACTTTCACTTCTTCAGGCAATAAAAAAAACGGCCATGTAGAAGGTGTAGGCCCCTACACAGCCGTCCTTTTTTACTTCGGTTCCGAAGCTAAGGCGAATATCCTTATCCACCGAATAAGCCTGATTTTAACTTTCAAAAGAACAAGTTGTTTGTCTTCGTGCCACTCAAATACGGTACTACGCTAATCCCGCCTCATGAACGGCATAGACAACCTTCACGGTAAGCGTCGTATCGCCCGAAGCATTACCGGTAAAGTTGTCGTTGTTATTGACTAAGGCGAGATTTTTATTGACATTTGCCGCCGCCGTCACTGAAGCAATTACAATGGGTACAACAACCGCTAATTGGTCTGCGGCCTGGTCGATAAAGCCGGTACATTCGATTGTAGTACAAACCGCCGCACCAGTCCCATCATCGTACTCGATGTCCAGGTTATCCGCATCTTCAGCCAGTACCTCTGAACCGTATTTCAGAATCAGTGTTGCACCAAGAAATTGCAGAAACTTATCAGCCCCGGGCGCAGCGACCAGCTCTATCTCCGTCGTTGCCAGCAGTTTGATTTGTGCTGCGGTTAATGTTACCGAAGCCGTGCGCACGTAAGAGACCGGCACCGCATAGAGTATGCACTCAATCCGGTCACCGTCGTCAGTCGCCGCCTCGATGGCATGTCCGATGATGGGCCCGCTGGGCGTCGCCGATACCTTGCCGTCCGCAGCTCCGTAAATGGCGGCGGCAGCCGAAATCGCGCCTGATGCGGTCATTTCGAACGTACCGCTGTCGTTAATCATCCTTATAGCCACTTCCGTAGTAATAGCAACGGCGTATTCGGTTACGCCGATGGCATCTTCGCCGGCATCGGCGTAAAGCACGGTGGCCCCTGATAGCTTAACCCTTCTTCGGGCTTCCAGCGCTTCACCCGATATTAGTGTTTTTTTTCCGCCTTCTAAAAACATAGTTTATCCTTTCAAAAAAATATTCCAAAGTCCGGGTTTTACCGCTATTTCCAAACATCACCCTCAGCTGCCGCCCAGTTTCTCTATTCTTTTTTTTGACCTTTGAGAAACTTTTTATGCAGCTCGGGATACTCGCCCACGCAGAAGCGAATCGAATCGGCTTCGCTGCATTCGGCCTCTTTCATTCGCTGCTTTACCGCTGCATCCCAGCTCGTTGGCTTGCCATCCTTGTCCTTACCGGTTTCGGTCTGCTTCTGCTCATCGCTGAACTCCTGCTCTGCCGGGTCAGGGTCCTTTTTGGGCGGTTCGGCTTTTTCCTTTTGAAGTTTGGCTATCAGCGCTGTTTTCGCCTCATCGACCGATTTACCGGCCCTGAACTGCTCGACGATAAAGGCGTTATCTTCGCCGGCCAGCTCGCAGATTTCCTCGAATTGCTGCCGCAGCTCTTTTTCGCCTTCGGCCCTTGCCGTTGCCGTTACTTCCTCGGCTATTTCCGGATAATCGGCGGCAAAGGTTTCGGCTGTCAGTTCTAATTGTTCTTTTTCTCCTGACATCTCTGTCTCCTTTCCAATAATGTTAAATTGAATCTGGTCTTTGCCGCCCTCGGCAAATACCTTCGATTGAGTATGACTGTCCGCGCCGAGCGTACACATACTTACCTCTCTGATTATGCTCTTACGAAATATAGTCCCCGCTCCCTTTAGTTTGTGCCCGTTAACTTCCGCCGTCTCGCCCTCTTTGACATGCTCTATCTCGATGGGCGGTATATACATACTCGCCTGCATCGGGAATCCTTCTTTCATATCGGCCCTGATTTGCTGGGCGATCGGATTATTAAGGAACCTGCCTTCGACCGTAATTTTATCCGAGACATCCTGCTTCGTCGTAAAGCCGATTCGGTTATTTATCAAATGCTCTTCAAGGACCGCAGTTTTGGATTTATCGAATTTCGTCCCCTGTAAATCGAAGGCGACGTTGCCCCAGAACCAGTGATTCGGAATGACCTGGCCGGAATAAACAATAATTTGAAAATTATTGTTCTCCAATTCATCCACTTTATCACCGGCGAAGCTTACCAGGCAGGTCTCATCGAACATACAGGCGTTTACAGGGGCGCTGTTCTTTTCCTGTCCCGGCCCGGGCCTTTCGACCCTTCTCATTTGACCTCCGCATTTGGGGCATTTTAGGTCCTTGCAGTGCTTATTACTGGTCTTTTGATAGCCGCATTTTATACATTCGCAGCGATAACTCTCCGCAGCCCTGTCCGCAGTCTGTTTCTTTTTGCTCTTTGACGCCGGTTCGAACTTTTGATATTTAATCTTATTATCCTTCAGCCATTTTTTTGCCTTATCAGAAGTCCAGTTCTTAACCGGAAATCTAAGGGCCTGCGCAATGGTTGGGTCGGATGATTTATCTTTCCCCTTGAGCTTTGCCCATATAATTGCGATAGTTTTAGGAACCTTGATTTTGCTGTAAAGAGTACCACCGTCAGTCCGCCGAAATGTCTTGGGATTAAATTCTTTCGGGTCCCTCAATCGGCAGCTATGCTCATTTTCGTACGGAATAATACACCTCCTTTTCTTTTAAGATTCGGCGGATTCCTATTCCTTCCAACCGTTTATAAATAGTTCCGCGACAAACACCAAGTTGTTTGGCCAGGTTCTTAATTGAACAACCCTTTGTAAGTTTAGAAATAATATCCTTTTTTCTTAAATCTTTTATGTCATGGTGCTTGTGTTGGTGATCACCATTTTTAATCAGCATCAAATTTTCAATTCGATTATCATTTTTAATACCGTTTATATGATGAATATGACAATCTTTGGGAATCGGACCATTATGTTCTTCCCACACGACACGATGTTCGTATTTTTTTCGATTCTTTTTAGTATTCAATTGCACATATCCCGACTTCAAAAGATAACTCATTTTATATCTTCTTTTCTCCTAATTTAGGCAGTCCTGCCTTGCTCCTGATTTCTTCTTCTTCACCTAATCGCGTCGTTACCTCGCTGAAATCCTCGCCCTGCCGGGCGCAGATTATGGTACGGTTCGTGGTCCCGTTTTTGAGTTGCTGGTCGTCGGCCTTGGCTTCCTTGAACGGGTCTACATACGGCCAGCGCTTGCAGATTACTTCGTGCCGGAAGGTATTCCCGTTTGTTTTAACTTTTATTTGTTTTGAGGCGATAAGATTTTGCAGCCACCATCGGTATACCCGCGAAGCGAACGGCTTAATAACGTCCTCCTGCTCGCCCGTCCAGTTATCGCGCGCCTCGGAATACGCAATCCGGGCGTTCATAAAGGTAACGCCCGAAAAGTCCAGACCAATCAGCATTAAAGGCATGCACAACGGCCTGCCTATAAAGGTCAGCATTCGCAATACGAACGGGTCGAATAATGAACCCGGCCTCGTCTGGCCGATACCGTACGCCTTCTCTCCGGGGGACCCCCTCATAATTATTCCGGGCTGAACATGCTCTAACTGCTCATCATCTTCATCGTAGCCGGTATCGCTTACGCCCTTGGTGTAGGGTTCCGGCCTGTCCGGATATTCCTGCTCAATGAACATTGAAAAGCAGGCGTTGACCTTCGCCGCCACCAATTCGGCATCTATATAATCGCAGAGTGTATCGATAAAATTTATCGATGGCGTCAGTACCGGCTCGCCCCTCGACTGGCTTGTCCTGTCGGGATTGAATATATGATGAACAAATTCGGCCTTATACATTCGAAGGTTCGCGGACTTGATATAGCCCCACCTGTCCGGCGCCCCTATATAATAGCCGATGACCCTCTTTGTCTTTTTACTGTAGGCGATACCATTTACAATCTCGAAATGCTCACCCTCTTTCCTTCCGTAAGGTGTCCCTATCTGTTCGCCCTCGACCGCCTGCAGACCGTAATCGGTAAAGATGACCCCTGCATCTCCGTCCCTTCGATAAGTCAGATATAGTGTCCGGATGAGCTTATTAAAATTGAACCTGCCCGTTACATCGCAGGGCTTCTGGAGCATTGTTTCGGCCCATGCCGTTTCAATGTCCTTATTAAGATTCTCGTCGCCTGTCCTTGCCTCTATTTTAGGTCCCGTCCCCACGACCCCGTTCCGCTCGGTTCTCAAAAGACCCTTGACTAACGGGTTGTTCCTTCCCATCTCGCGGCAGATTTCACGCAGCCGGTAGAGGTTTCGTTCAGTAAGCTGTTTATCACCCGTCCCGCCGATTCCCATCCGCTTCTTTCGCAGCCGGCTCGAATCGAGCGCATCGTATCCGAACCGGAACCGCTTCCTTTCGAACGCCCTTCTCGGCGAAACAATACCTACGACCTCATCGAAATATTCCGAGGTTCGCCTCGCCCGCGAACCGGATTTTTTATTTCTCGCCTTCATTTTTTAAGTTTCGTAGATTGTCTTTCCGTGTTTTTCTCTTACGGCCTCTGCAGCGATAGCATGTCTTAATTTTCTTCTTTCATCATATAAGACTTTTAACTGCCCTCTTATAACGGACCGTCCATCTTCCGCCGTTATGGCTTGTGCAGCTTCGGCTTTAACAATCGCTGCCTGAACATTCGCTAATTCTTCAGCTAAAGTGGCCATTTATTCGTTACTCAATAAGTTCGTTGTTATGAGTTCGTAGTTCATAGGCAATCGACAATGAACGAACAACAATGAACAAAATTCGTGTTTCGTATGTCGTATTATTCAGGTGCCGCTGCCTGGTCCGGTTTCGATAATTCATCCTTTATCGCGACCAGTATCTTTTTCTTCCTCGCTTTTTTATCAATCTCGATGCCGTTTTCCGCTGCATATCCTATCAGCTCCCTCCTGGTCATTGTATCAAGTTCGGCCATTTCAAGCTCATCGACCGTCTCCTCGACCGTCTCATCGACACTGTCATCGATCGTATCATCGACCTGAGTAGCTAATACGGGTTCAGCCGCTAATGGATCAGATGGCCCTTCAGTGGCTGAGTAACCAGTAATCGCCGACAGCGGTGTCCCGCACTTTCGGCACTTCTTTTTCTTGCCCTCCACAACCAGTCTTTCTCTTCCGCAATTCGGGCATTTTACAGTTGGCATTTTCTTTTCCTTTCAATGCAAGAGTGATATTTTGGTATATTCGCAATTACAAACTACGAAGTGAAAGCAGATTTGAAAAGATGCTGATTGCTAATTATTAGCAATAAGGTGAAAATTTATTTGGGGAATTTTAGACGCTGATTACGTGGATTGCGCTGCCACGAAGGCACAAAGACACAAAGAAAAATTGGCCACAGAGGGTACCCGCCTTCGTCAAGACTTCGTCGGGCAGGCAGAGAACATAGAGGATTAAGTCAATTTAGTCACAGATTTCACTGATTTTTTTGGCTCAAATCCTACACATCCAAAATTAGGAAATACTCTAAAAAATGCTTCGGTATCAGCAGCATAAAAAAACAATGTTTTTTCCGGCAAATTCATATCACCCGTTATTTTGTATCCTAATTGTGTAAGGGGCTGCCAATTTACAAAATGAAAAATATCATTATCACAGACTCCCCAACAATCAGATTCTTTGCTTTCATCATTAAAAAAATGTTTGCAGTTCTTGCAAATCCTATCCATCTTTTTTCCCCTTTCTCATTCAAACTTCAACCGATTTGAATTTGAATCCGCATTTACTACATTTATGGTAACGAATCGGGCTGTTCTTTTCAGTGTGGTAAACCGGCACTTTTTTGCATCCGCAATGGGGACATTTCAGCTTTACATAGCGAACCACCGCAGGATAACGAACCGCCTGCTTTTGGTCAAGCTTCTTTTTTCGTCTCTTTGGCTCTATCCCTAAATCCGGCAGATTATCGAGAAATCCGTTTCCCATTTCTGATTTCTGACTTCTGATTTCTTTCGTTACAATCGCGGCAGATTGCTTAAAAAGTCGCCGCTTTTTCTTTTCCTGATTTTTCTTTTTGGCTGTTGCTGCCGGGCGGCCGGCGGCAATTTTTGCGATTTCGCCGGGTCCCGGAGATAATGTATATTTTTATAATAGGCCGCCGCTGCGCATAAGACGGCCGTATCGAGCGCGTGTGTGGGAGCGCCGGTGGTAATAGTCTGCCATATCCAGCGTGCATTGCCTCTCTTGTCCCTGACCTGTACCTTCTGCTCGTTCGTAAATTCGGTAAAGTAATAAGAGGGTATCTCATCATAAAACTGTGTTAAGGCCGGGCTTATTATTTTACCTTCATCATCCAGCCGCGGCTGGGCCCAGCTCGTCACCTGGTCCTTAAAATAAAAGGTATCGATAATTAAAAGCTGCATTCCCCTGTACCGCTGGCGGCGGCGGCTGCTCAGGCGATGCTCGGTCGCCGATTCCAGCGATGAAGCCTGCAGCGGTTTCATTCGCGGCCCGGGCTCACCCTTAGTCGGTATGGTAAGTCCCGGCCTCTGCCGGCAGTATTCGTAAACATCATCCGGTTCGTATCCGGAATCGACGAACATTGCCATAACAGCAAGCCAGGGTTTTTCTTCTGATGATGTACCATCAGCCCAGGGGAAGGGACTCATCAGAACTTCTTCATCGAGTTTCTCGAAGGAGGGTACCGACCCACTCGATATGACCCAGTTTTTAAGTCCGTACCCGAAACCGCGTACCTCGTAATCTATGCGTATTATTCCCCGCATTCTTGATTTATGATAGTCCGCGCTTGCCACTAAGAGCAAACAGTCGGCGGGTACCGTACCCTTACTAAAACCGCCCGTCAATTTGCGGACCTCCGATGCCTTTAGTTTCTTTCCCGTCTCTTTATATGATTGGCCCAAAGTCAGATTTTGAAATTCCATCAGGGCGCCCTGTGCTATACCCTGTTCGGTATTTGCATTGAACCAGTCGGCCATAATCCTCGGCCAGCTCATCCAGGGACTGACAAGCCCCGAAATATTAAAGCCGCTATGTCGTTTGGATCGACTGGGCGCCCCTGTAATATTGCCATCTGCATCTATTGCCTGTCCTTCTGGCAGCCATATATGCGCTGCCACCAAACCGCCTTTTTGTTCTTCATAAATTTTTACCCCGCATACCTCACATTCATACCAGACATCGCCCGTTTCAATGATTTTATCCGGGTCCCGCAGCGTTTTCGGCAGTTTGAGCTGGGCGAACTTCCAGACCTTAAACTCTCCGCAGTGCGGACACGGGCAGAAAATTTCCTGCTTATTTGACAGGTTATAAGATACGTTGATATACCCTAATTCCGTAGTCGGCGTGCACATCTTGACAATCTTGCGGTCCCAGAAAGTTACCGTTCGCTTGATGGCCTGGGCGATAGGATTCGCCTCTCGTCCGGCGAAGGGTGGGTATTTGTCCGGTTCATCGAAGAACAGGTTCTTAATAGTCCTCTGCGCCATCTCGGGCGCTGAGCCTGCCCATGCAAAATACAGTGTCATCCTGTCGAACGTAAAGTAATCGGTCTGCAGGTCGCGCGGGTTTCCGGTAGTATGGCTTCGCAGCGCTTCCGAGAGCATGACCATCGGCTTAAATATTTTCATCGACCGGTCCACCACATCCTTTTCCCTCGGTACAACGTACATCGACGGCCCCGGGTCCTCGCAGATGCAGTAGCCAATCATATTCTGTATGGCGGTCGATTTGGCTACCTGGCCAGCGCTCATCACATCGATTTCTTCGACCTCGGGGTCGGTGAAGGCGTCCATCGGCCCTCTCATATAAGGCGTCCTTGCCGAACTGTACTGGCCCGCCTCGGCCGAGGTGTCCGGGTCAAGTATCCGATTGCCCGGTTTGTCCGCCCACTGACTGACGGTAAGTTTGCCCGGCAGCCGCCAGGCATCTTTTTCAGCTTTAGAAAAAACATTTAACATCCAACTCTCAACTTTCAACTTTCAACGCTTAATATTCATAGCTCACCTTTCTTCAGTGAACGGGTTCATTGGAAAAATCAAATCTATGGTTTCGGGTTTGATTCCAGAACCGTTTCTATTAGGATTATGAACAATTTGCCCGTTTTTATAAATAACACAGTGATTTACTCCATCTTTGTTTCTTCCCGTTACAAGCAAATAACAATCTTTGTAATTAGGTCTGTCTAAATTATCTACGTTTACTGGCAGTGATGTATAACCACGTATCCGAAGCCACTTAACAAATTGCCTATACCATTCCTCGCTGGCTAAATCATATTCATTGCAAAAATCAGGTACTTCTTCCAATTTTAATTCAAAAAGAGATGCCAAAGCCGCCTGAAAACAATTGCCTTTATTCTTCCCATATCTTGTTTGAAAAACTGGCTTCATTTCAACTTCCAACTTCCAACTTCGCCGTTTTGGCTAATTCGCTAATTCACTAATTCACTAATTCGCTAATTCGCAAACTTTTCAATAATCGAGCGCGCTTCCTTATCGATTCGAGATTGTATTTTGCGCGGGTCTTTTATTTTGGATAGTTGCGGGGCAAGCGTTCTGCCTAATCCCAATAGCGCCCTTTTAACCGTTAAGATGCGCAGGATTCTCTCTTTTTCTATCGAATCCCGCTCGATAAGCTCACCCTGCTTGATTTTAAGCTCCAGTTCGAGCAGGGTTGCCTTCGTGGTTTTATAATCTGCCTGTGCCTTCTGCTCTCGCTTGCGGTCCTTGCTCGTTTCCTTACCTTCGTTAAGCTTATAGAAATCGAGCATCTCGGCGATATAGATTGTTTTACCATTTAGTTTTCCGGTAGGCATTCCGTTGGCGACCCAGCGGCGTATTGTTCGGGTATTGACTTTTGCGTATTTGGCGGCAGCTTTTTGGGAATTTAGGCCACCTTCTAAATTTTTTATCGCAGATTTCGCAGATTTTTTAGGCATAATTCTTTACAAAAAAGCGGGCTCCTCACCCGCTCAATACCGAATACTCAACATCCAATATTCAACATCCAACTTCGAAGTTTAACTAAGGTAATTGCAGTGCCAGCTGTTTTACCTGTTTGTGTGTCATTTCCAAATTTTGCAGAAACTTAACTGTTTTTTTTGTGATTTCATACGGGACATCGGATTTGAAATCGCGTATATTTTTCTCTGATTTTTTAGCTTCAAGCCATTGCTTTTGTTCCGGCAGGGTTCTTATCCGGCCGTTTGCATACATCTGTTCCGCCTGCACTTTTTCGCAGTCTCTCAGGCAGATCATCAATATAGTTCCATCCGCCGTTAAAAACTTGAACTTTTCGCCGTCCAGAACCCTCTTTTGCAAATCAGCCCTTAGTCGCCTTAACTTGGCAACATGCCTGCACACCGTGCCGCCCAGTAATCTAGGGTCCATTGTCTTTCTACCGACAGCCTCTATTCTTCGAATAAAACCTGCACTAATTCCCGCCTCCGCTGCGGCCTTATAAAATATCTCGGCATTCACCGGGTCTTCGTCAAACTTCTTGACTATCATTTTGGCCGTTGTTCCCAATCCTTCCAAATCCCTCTTAATGTGCTCTAAAGCATTTTCAACCCATTCGTATTTTTTGATTTCTCTCTTTTTTGCCATTTTTGGTCCCTTTCTAAAATTTGTTTGCGATAATGTTCTGAACCTTCAGAAGATTAATAAATGCCTCTTCATTCTTTTTTACATAATATGATTTTCTTCCCCTCGCTCTTAACTTTTCCGGATTCTTCACGCGAATTACTTTTTGATATGCTTTTATCTTTTCCGGATTCTTCTCGCGATATACTTTGTTCCGTGCTTTTATCTTTTCCGGATTCTTCGCGCGATATGCTTTGTTATGTGCTTTTATCTTTTCCGGATTCTTCTCGCAATATACTTTATGCTGTGCTCTATACTTTTCCCGATTCTTCACATAATGTGCTTTGCCATATACTCTTCTCTTTACCCGATTCTTCGTGTAATATGCTTTGCCATATACTCTTCTCTTTTGGCGGTTTTGCTCGTTATATGCTTTTATCTTTACTCTAACACAATTTTTACATACATTGCGGTGACCATCTTTACTCGAACTGTGTCTATAAAATTCATCCAAGTGCTTTTCTTCACCGCATTTTGCACAACGTTTTCTCATCAAATCCCCTAAATTTCATCCTTATGTTTCGCAAGTAAATCCTCCAGAGCATTCTGCCAGCTCTCCCACTTGCTGATATTCTTTTGCCAGTTTTTGCGCCAGTCTGCAAAATCCGGCCCTTCCGCTGCTTTTCCCTCCGCCTGTAGATTCTGCTTTGCTGTCTTATATTGTCCTTTGATGCTTTTCACCATTGTGTGTAAGTATTTGAGTAGGCCAAAGATAGAGTTTTGCATTACATGTTTGCCGCAAAGGGGGCAATACGGTGTCTCGACTTCTTTTCCACAACATTTCATTTTCAAATCTCCTAACAACAGAATTCTGTTATTTTTGTTGGCTCGCACTCCTCGGCGAGCCATTTATCACCATCTTTTTTGACGTAGAGAATTTTTCCCGACCCCGGACAATGGCCAAAGACATCCTTGCATGTATATGTGGCAATATCCATGCCCCACGCTATTTGAAACGGCATGTACGTGATGGGTTTGAACATAAGACCTCTGCTTCTACCACACCTTGATTTCTCCGCCCTTATCCCTGTTAATTCAGTGGGATAACAGACAACAATTCCAGAGCCGGAATTTCTGCATAAATACCATTCATCAAACATCTTCAAATCTCCTAAATAATTTCAGCCAGTTTGAACTTTCGTATTTTGGGGTCAACCCGCTTCTTCATTTCTATCCTGTTTGTTTTAACAGTTTAATTTTCTCAAACGCCCCGCCGTTGCATTTTTTGCACCGCTGAGGCCGCCTTTTCTGTCTGAAATCCGCTGAGCAGTTATAACAAAGCCAGCTTGCAACCAACTTCACGCGATGTCTTTTCGTCAATCGATACTCCCTGTGCCTTTTTCGATTCGCCATGGAGCAGGTCTGCCCTCTTTTAACAATCATTATCTCCGGGTCTCTCGCCCGCTGCAGCTTCAATGCCGTGCTGTGGTTCATCAGAACAAAATTATCGATATTATCATTCATCTGATTGCCGTCTTTATGAACTACAAAGTAGCCCGCAGGTATCGGGCCTTTATATTTGAGCCACAAGTAACGTGCATACGGAATCCAGCAATATTGAGGAGGTCCGGTGTTCTTGATTTTAATCCAGCGTCGAGGTTTCCCTTTTCGCCTGGTGCCATCTTTGCGTATGAGTTTTGATTTGTTTTGCCTTCTAAATAACTTGTCATGCCGAATTGTAATAGTTCCAACGGCCCTGTATTTCTGAGCAGCAGCTCCTCGAATCCGACCTGGCTTGAATCGCGTCTCTACCGATCGGCCGCCCGGGTTATAATGAGTGCCCTTATTCCAGCTGACACATCCTTTTTTGAAGCGCGTTTTACGCCCGCCTTTTACTTCATGCCGATACCTGATTTGAATCCATTGTTCTTTTGAAATCACAGTACGGATCGCCCGCACAATCGTTGAATAACAGCAGCAGTATTTGCGCTGTAGCTTCTTTAACGGAACGTCCATTTCGCTCCACATCTTTGCGATTTTCTTCGCATCCGCCATCACCTTATCAACGTTCCCGTGATTCACAGCGTCCTTGCCTCATCTGAACTTCATAAAAACCAGATTGGTTGACTTTTTAATTGTCCAATCCACTAATCACTAATTCACCCGCCACACAGTAAGGCGGGTAAACTAATTCGCTAATTTCTTCATTCACCGCCTTTCTTTCCCCGCGACAACTCGACGACCTTCATCCCTAATTGATGGTTCCTGTGCAGCAATCTCGAAAGTGCTCTGTTTGTTTTTTGGCGGTCCTCTTTATGCGAGGCCTCGACCTCTGCCCGGGCGCTTTTTATTTTCGCAGCCAGGTTCTTCGTCGTTAAAATATGCACCGGAAAAAACGGTAGTTTCATTTTTCTAACCCTTCATATCCGCCTTAATCGCCGCCGCCCTTGTCCACTTTCTCGTCAGCAGATTCCACTGCCGTCCGGCAAAAAGATAAGTTCCCTCCCATTGCCCCACCCCTGTTCTGTACCTCATCGCAAAAGGTAATGTCCCGATGTCCCAGGCCTCTTTCAATCGCTCCTCTGCCTTGTAAAGCGTATCCCCCTGATAGCCAATCAGGACATAGCAGCGAATCTTATACCTCGGAAAATAACGTTTGAGCTTCTCAACCGCCCTGATTAGGCCGGCTTTTCGTTCCGGCATATCATAAGACAGCCACAGCTGATTGATTTTCAACGAGCGCAGATCTTCAACGATAGAATCTGTTACTCGGCCAGCTTCCAGTCCACCGGCAAAATCAATCCGTTTTTGTGTTCGAAGCATGGCAAATACCTTATCGCGGTGCGTTTTCGAACAGGCCAGAAGATTATTGTCCTGAACGATATTGCCCGGCACTATCGGCAATTCTCTGATTGGCCCTTCGCGCACAGGCACAAAGCAAAAGGGACATCGGCTCGAATCGTACGGACAGCCGCGCGAAGTAATCGTCACCCCCTCTTTTAAGTATCTGCCGGCGACAAACTCATCGCCCGGGTCCTCAAGTGCCGGCCCGCCGACTTTGACACTGCCGTATCTGGACCATTCTTCTTTGAGCATTTCTACTTTCGGTAGGTCCCAGGTGAACGTAACCGAAATATGAATCTCATCATACTTCGGAGTGTACAATCCCGGTGGTCCGAAATAGGCATCATGGTCTTTCGGTGACATATTCGTCTTTCTGGGAAAAACCCTCGCAATTCTCATTACTGCAGGTCCTTCTGGCTCAATTCTTCCTGATATTTTTTCAACGCAGCTATCGTCTCTTTGTTGGCATCCATACAACCCTGGTGTTTCTTCTGCTGATATTCCAACATCGAGACAAACTCCGAAACCTTATCGCTGTTCCGCAATGCGTGGACAGCTTCACCTAAACTTTCAACGCTCCAGGCGTGGGCTATTTTTAATCCTGATGCCTCTTCAAATTTACGCACGTTCTCTATTATTTCCCCGGCCTTACCTGCATCCTTTAACGTTTCTTCTCTGCCTTGTTTGTGGCCTTCGTCATAGCCCGCTCGATTTGCTTGCCGCAGTGCTTTAGCTGATGGGTTCTGCCGATACATATTGCGTACAATGGACATCAGCAATCCCCGGTCGATGGGCGGGGGTTTTTGCAAGATCGGTGCTTTTTTAATTCGCAATCCGTTCCCGTAAGGTATCATCAATCCCCAGCTCGGCGGCAACTCAGCCAACTCAACAATCGAGGCATCGCCGACAACCAGCCACCATCTATCGCAAAACTGGCTGATATTTTCTGCCTTGCGTGGCGTCTGTATCTCTTTTAGTAAATCATTGCGGCTGACTTTTATCTCAAAGCCGTGTATTTCCAATCCCTTGCTCGGCCAGAGATTAAAAAGCAAGGCGTCCGCCGTTGTGCAATGATAAAAGCCAGTTGAATCTCTCACTTCATCGAGCAGGATAACACCATCGCCGGAGTATTTATTATGCAACCGCTCTCTAACCTGTTCCGTCGTTAACTTCACGTGGGAAAAACCCTCGCAATCTTCATAATCGACTTTCTGTATTATTAACCACCCAGCCCAAACCGCATTCATTTACAACCTTTGCGCACTGCTCGCCAAAAGCCAGAAGGACAGATCCCGCCCCGGGTGAGGCGCCGATGCCCCCGGTCGCCTTAATAAACCGAATCCTGCCTCTTATAAAACAAACTGCATCCGCCTTTGGAACGTACTTATGAAACCATTCGGTATCGGTCCTGCTGAAAACAAGCGCAATGCCCTCTCTATGTTCAGTCAGTCTTTGCAGCCAGCCGGGGGTATTCTTCCCGTAGGGTGGATTCAGCCAGACCCTGCCGTCCCAGGGGCAGCTCAGTCCATCCTCGAGAATTGTCAGATGCTTTTTAGCTGGTATCCATGAAACGATTTCCTTGCCCGGTGACGCCGGATCCAAATCGAATTCGATACCCAGCGCATCGAATATCGCCGGCGGCGTGTACCATTCGTTTGTCTCGCCTACCGGCAGCTCATGAGTAAACCCGGCAAAACTCCTGTTCATTTTCCACCTATTTCGAACATCTTCAAAGTAACAACTTCAAAAACCCCGTTTTCCGCAGGACAGGACATCTTTTTTCCGCCAAAAAAATCTCTCGCTTTTCGCCCTCGCTGACCGCAGGGCTTTCACAAGGCCAGGAAGGACCCATTTGTTTTATCAGTGTTTTATTATTGGCATCGGCGTCCTTTTCGGAATCGCAATCGACGTCGCCTTCAATTG
>CAZWKM010000018.1:0-13876 GCA_964634165.1 uncultured Pirellulales bacterium
GCGGGACTAAAAAGCCCGATTTGGTTGTTATCAATACCTGTTGCGTAACTCATACCGCCTCAGCCAAGAGCCGACAATACGTCCGAAAAGCCCGAAAGCTAAGCCCTGATGCTGTTATAGTTGTCTCTGGCTGCCTGCCAACTGTCGATATCGGCGAATTAAACGCTTTAGGTAAAAATGTCCACCTCATAAGGTATCGGAACAGCCTTGCTGCCACGTTAAGCCAAATAGTCAACGGCAAAGCCGCCCCGGCGGCCTCACAAAGCCCTCAAACCTGCGAAAACACTACTATTAAAACAGAAAATGACTCTAAAATCAAGTATAAAAACAAGTCGGCCAATCCGCCAAAACTACCCAAATTAACCTGCTTTAAAGGCCATACCAGGGCTTTTCTGAAAGTCCAGGATGGCTGTGACGGATACTGCTCCTATTGTATCATACCCAAAACCCGCCCTGTTGTTCACAGTAAGCCAGTCGAAGCGGTCCTTGAGGAGGCACAGGCCCTTGTTGAAGCAGGGCATAGGGAAATTGTCGTAACAGGCGTGTTTCTCGGCGCTTACGGCCAGAGAAGCGTCAGACGAAAGAACTGGGATGAGCCGCAAAACGACAAATTCGCCAATCTGCTCGATAAAATGGCGGAAATCCCGAATCTTTCAAGGATAAGAGTAAGCTCGCTGGAGCCGGCTGACGTAACGCCGCGATTGCTCGATACCTTCTGCAAACGCCGTAACATTATGCCACACCTGCATTTGTCGCTGCAGTCGGGTTCAAACGCGGTCCTGAAAAAGATGTGCAGGCAATACAGAGCCGACGAATTTAGAGATAAGATTGAGTTAATTAAAGCCCGGCTCGACAGGCCTGCTATAACCGCCGATATTATCGTTGGTTTTCCGGGTGAAACGGATGCTGACTTTGAGCAAACTATCGATTTAGCGAAAGAGACGGGCTTTGCAAAAATGCATATTTTCAGCTTTTCGGCGCGTCAAGGCACCGCAGCAGCAGGTATGCAAGATACGGTAGATAATAGAGTTATAAAGAAAAGAGCAGAAATATTGCGTGATTTGGATATCGAATTGGGCGCAAATTTCCGGCAGCAATTTATTGGCGAAACTGCTGCAATTTTAGTGGAAAATAGCAATGGGCAGGGCCGTGGGCGAAGCGAAAGGTATTTTATGGTCTATCTCGGAAAAACGCAGAATATGCTGAAAAGAAACGAGCTGGTGAGGGTGAAATTGCTTGAAAACAGCGAAAATGGGGTAATTGGCCAGGCAGAAACGTAAGGAACTTGATGGGTCAGGAGAGGGGATCTGGGGGATTTGGGTAAGAAAAAAACGTTTAAAAACGTTTGAAAATATTCGAAAAATGATGTGAAATATTCGAAAATATTCAAAAATTTGAGCAGTTTTTTAGCTTAACGTTGTGTTAATTTAGGCAGCATGACCAGCGACAATTATTCTTACCTTCCCCGTTGCCTCAGCTATGAATGCTACTATAACCAGTGCTCCTAAGCATGTCAATTCTTGAGGTCGCCCCATGGGGGCGAGGTTTAATATAATCTGTATCGCCTAATAATGTTTTTCGTTTACATCAATACTTCTTTGATATCGTTAACGCCCACAGGACTTGCTGGCTTGTATGGCAAAGCAAAATGATATTTACCAGAGGGAATATTGTATATTGCCACGTTATTTTCATAATGCATAAATTTAACCCCTGGTGATTGAGCGACAGGGATATTGCTTTCTTTTATTGCTTCAAGGTTGCTGCAGGGTAAATAAACAGTGGCAACAGAATTGGCCGGGATCTCTATGTCCATAATTATGGAATTATCAACCTTTCGCCAATTGCTTGTTATTCTGCCTCTAATTGAATCATAACTGCAATTAACCCATTGCAGGTCACTTGGTATTTGAGGCCTTATTATGATCCGATCAAATCCGATTGAATCAGGGTGTGGCTGAATACCGCCTAACCAATTATAAAACCATTGCGACACCGAGCCAAACATTGGATGGTTATGCGAAAACGTATTGTCGCTATAGGCCCAATGTTCCCATAATGTAGTTGCACCATTTTCGAGCATATGGCCCCAGCCGGGATATGTTTTCTGGTTTACGATATCATATGCGGTTTGGCTGAAACCGTGTTGCGACAGAAGATCGAGCATGTATCTTGTGCCAAATATGCCTGTGGTAAGATGACTGTTATGCTTGCTTATGTCATCTAAGAGATATTTCATAGCAGCAGGACGCTGATCTACTGGAAGAATATCCGAGAACAATGCAAAAGATTGACTGGCTTGAGTACCCGGATCGCACTTACCTGTTTTGGTATCGACGAATTTATCAACATAGGCTGTTTTGATTTTTTGTGATAAAGCTTCGTAGTGTTCTGCTTGCTCTTTCTGTTCGATAATATTAGACATTCTTGCAAGCATGTTTGCACTTTGATAATATAGAGGGGTAACCATAGGGCCTGAGGGTTTTGGAGCTAAAGATTCATGGTCGCTAAGGCCACGATTAATGATATTTGTCGGATTGTTCTTGGTGACAAGGTCCAGCCATTGTTTTGATGTTGGATATTGCTGCTCAACAATTCGTTTGTTGCCATAGTATTGATATAATTTAAGTTGTGTGTGCGAATGGCCCATCGCCCAGCCCACGCCACAATATTGAATTCCAACCGAAGGTGCTGTATCAGTAAGCATTCCATTGTCAAGCTTGGCATCATCCCAGTCATTAACAGCTTTGGCATAGAAAGTGGCCATATCATAATTATACATCAACGCTTCATTGGTATTGGTCAGATCGCCGCCATAGCCAAAGCGTTCGCGGTGCGGACAATCAGACTGCACACTAAAAATATTGCTAAGAAATGTCCATTGACACATTTTTTGAATCGAGTTTAACATTTCATTGGAACAAGAAAAATTGCCTACTTGTTTTACATCTGAATTCAGGCGCAGACCGGTTATCGTCTCAAGTGTGGGCTTTGCAGGATATCCAGTGATTTCGATATAGCGAAAAGCATGAAAGGTAAAACGCGGCGTATAGATTTCCGGGCCATTGCCACTGGCGATGTACACATCGCTTTGCCAGGCTTTACCAGGATGAGATTCGAGAGAATTATTTCGCTTTCCTTTGATTTGACCGCAAACGCTGGTCATTGGGTTTAAGGCGCCATTCTTGTAGAGCAATTCGCCATAGCGTATATTGACCTGAGTGCCCTTTTCCAAGTTAAATTTGAACGATGCCAAACCCCCAAAGTTTTGGCCCATATCGATAATGTAAACACCTTTTTCAGGCTCGGTGATTTTTATTGGTTTTAGTATTGCAGTGGCCCTAATAGGTGGTAATGGCTGGGCTTGAAGCTCACCGATGGACTCACCGGCCAGTGAAGCATTTTGCCAGGCTGAGTCGTCAAAGCCTGGGTGGTTCCAGCCTGCGATTTCTTTGCGTGCATCGTATATTTCACCAAGATAGATGCTATTGCGAAGAATGGGGCCTTGAGTTGCTTTCCAGTTCTCATCGCTGACGATCGATTGTGTAGCGCCATCGGCATAAGTTATATTGAGTTGGGCAATAAGCCTTGGGCGGCCAATAGTTATACGCTCGCGAAGGTTCACACGTCCCCACATGCGTAATGGCAAGGGGTTGTACCAGCCATTGCCTAACATGACACCAAGACAGTTATCTCCGTTTTGCAACTGCCCGGTTACGTCGTAGGTGCTGTAATAAACTCGTTTTGAATAGTTTGTCCAGCCCGGATCAAGCAGATGATCTCCAATACGATTGCCATTCATACTTGCTTCATAATAGCCCAGGCCGGTGATGTAGAGCCTTGCCTGCTTAACTGGTTTTGCTAAAACAAAATCCTTTCGAAACATTGGAGCAGGATCGAATTTATAAAAGTCGTCATCGGCGACAGGGTTGCTTTTGCCGTCATTGATCCATTTTGCGTTCCAATCATTTTGGTCTAAAAGAGCAGTCTCGAACCAGGATGGCTCGCTCCAACTGCCGGGATTGCCCTTTTTATCCCAGACTCGGACTTTCCAATAATAGCGAGTGCCCGATGCAAGTGGTTTGCCCTGGTAAAGTACTTGAATAGAATTGCTCGATATAACGTTTTGGCTATCCCATTGATCGCCCTTATTGGCTTCGATATTTTCAAGGATGGTTGATGCGATCACCTGATAGGCGGTCTGTTTCTGGCCTCTTGTATTTGATTTCAGAGTCCAACTCAGACGTGGCTTATTTTCATCTATGCCTAATGGATTGACCTGATATTCACATCGCAGGTTTTCAGCGCTTAGCATCTCAGTCTTTGCTGCAAAGTCAACCGAGGCACAACTGGGACTAAATAACAAGATGGAAGAGAACAACAGGAAAACTGTAAAACTTAGGCGATATCTAAATTTCATAACAAAAACTCCTAAAGACCTACATATTAAAGTAGAACCTATCCCAAAACCTAATGTTAAGTTGTTTTATAAGCCGAATTAAGGTTTATGGACATTACAGATTATGTCCCAATCGCAGTTGAAAGTTAGTAACGATTCCATTTTCTATATTAGCATGCCTTTCGTTTTTCTGCAAGTGCTTTGTCTTTTTCCAAGTCATCAAGATACGATTTCAACATCCATAGCTGTTTGTAGCCTCCAATTCGTTTGAAGTGCTTTTCTGTTTCTATAAATGCAGCAGTCGCCCAACGAAGAACCATCCTGCCGCCATTCCAGTTGTTCACCCGCCGAGTTCGCATCCGAACACCTGAGTGCAGAGACTCAATGATATTGGTCGTACACAAACAACGCTTCAATGCCTTTGGAAGTCCCATCGAATTGACGGTAAATATCTCATCAAGACCTTCAAGCAGACTTGATGCAGCTGATGGATATTTAATCTCAAGCTGACGAGCCTGTTGTCGGATCCGCTTTTTGCCTTCCTCAGGTTCAAGACGCCAGGCAGCCTTCATCACGCTTTTGACTTGATCTTTGAGTTCCTTTGGTAAATGGTCCATTACGTTGGAGACCTTGTGCTTACGGCAACGCTGAACGGGATTGTCTCCGAATACCGCATTTACGGCATTTCGCAATGCCTTGCTGCCATCAATTACAAACAGCCGAAGACGGTCCGGCTTTACGCCTCGTTCAACTATATCATTAAGAAGGTCTGTCGTCACCCGGCTGTTCTCACTGCTGCCCTCACGAAGCCCTAAAACATGCTTACAACCGCCGGAATCAACGCCTAAAGCCACAATAACGTGGCAATCGCCGAACTGAATCCCGTCAATATAGACAGCCAGGATATTGCTGTCATCAAACCGGCGCTCACAGAGCTGCTTGAGATGTTTCTCGCCGGCGATGATAAATTCCCTGCTGATTTGTGATTTACTTACGCCGACTGTATCAGCCATTTCTGGCAGGATGTCTTTATACTTTCGTGTCGAAACACCTTTCATTAAAATCTCCAGTATCCTCGAACCAAGCCGGCTGTTCATCACCATCGCGTCATAGGCCGGGACAGCCACTTCCTTGCCGGGGCCTTTGCCTTTTTTACGCAACCGGGGCTTTTCGATACGCAGCTTTCGTTCAGAAAGCGATACTACGCCAAACTGTCTGCCGTGCCAGCCGACATCACCTGTGATTTTACCTGGCTGCTTTGGGCCTGCTATCTGGCGGGCTGAAAGCAAGAGCACCGATTCGATAGCTGCCTTGCCAACAACATCGATCAATTCATCGACTGCCTGTTCGGTATTGCAGATTAAATCGAGGAACGGCAGTAATAGCTGGCCGTCTTTGCTCAGAAATTCTGCGATTTTTCGACTGTTAACCTTGTCTGTAATTTGATACAATTTCTTTTGCATGGCTACTCCTTTCAAAAAAGTTTAAATTGTTTTCTGGCCCGATTTTACACGAAATCAGGCCGGAGTAGCCATTGCTTTTTTCAACCTCCAACTATGGATGGGACATCGTCTGGTTAATTGGTGAATGGTGGGAGATTCCTGCTTTCGCAGGAATGACAACCCCCAACAGTGCCTGGCGAAATATGAAGAAGACCCCCTGCGAAGCAGGGGGCTAACCGATACGGAAAACCCTGGCAAAGCCAGGGTTTGTTTTTTAATTGACCCAAAAAAAAATTGGGGGCGATTGTTAGGTCCGAAAAAGGACAGATTCCCATTATTGAGAACTAAGCGTATTAAAGGCCGGACAGATTAAGGCCTGCCACGGCATTGTATAATCGCTGCGGCCGGAAAGGTTTTCGTTTGGCGGAGTTATATAAAAAAGTGGCAGTTGACTTTGGCCGATATTGTTATCGTGTCTGCAATCAAAAAGAAGAACGCTATCTGCAAGAACGAATTTTCAACACCCCCAAAGAAGCCTTCGACGAACTCAGGCCAGGGTTTGAGGGTGCCACCCAGTCGGGTGGTGAAGGAAAAAGATGACGGAAAATAGAGCAGTTTAGCAATTTAGCCAAGAGCAAGATAATGGATGTTTTCGATAATTTGACCGGCTCGTTGTGGGTCCCTCTGACAGTAGGGAACGTGATGAGCAAAGATGTTATTACCATTTGCTCAGATGAAACGATAGCTTCAGCGGCGAAGATTATGTCTGAGAACAGCGTTTCGTGCATCGTCGTTGCAGACAATGGGAGTGTGACAGGCATCCTTACCGAGACAGACTTTCTTAAAAGGGTTGCGGCCAGGGAAAAGGATTTCGACAGGATAAAGGTGAAGGAAATAATGTCTTCCCCTGTAGAGAGTATAGCCCCTAACCTGTCTGTGTTTGACGCCATCAGAATTATGGAGGACAAGCACATCAAGCGGCTGCCAATCCTGGAGAAGAAACGATTGGTTGGGATTGTAACACAAACGGACCTGGTTCGAGTTGTAACATTCTACGGCAGGTGGAAGGACGTGGAGGAGATAATGAGCAGGGACGTGGCAGGAATCCAGAGCAAAGCGACCATAGTGGAAGCGGCGGAAATTATGACCAGGCGCAAGATATCGTGCATCGTAGTATTAGAGGGAGATGAGGTGGTGGGTGTTGTTACGGAAAGAGACCTTCTGGAAAGAGTTGTCGCCCTACAAAAGGACCCTGGTCAGATTAAAATGGAGGAGGTGATGTCTTCTCCGGTGACGACGGTGTCGCCCGATTACTCGGTCTTCAGCAGCAGCAGGATTATGGAGAAGATGGGTATCCGCCGACTGGTTATTACGGAGGACAAACGGCCTTGCGGGATTATATCTCAAACAGACATTCTCAGGGCAACAAAAAAGAAGCTGCAAATGGAGACTGATGAGCTGACCCACCTGCGTCGTCGGCTGAAAACGGAACAGTCGTTTGCCGGGATTGTGAGCCGTGACACAAAGATGCTGGAACTCTTTGACACCATCAGGGAGGTTGCCGAGGTCAATATCCCTGTGCTAATTCAGGGCGAAAGCGGTACAGGCAAGGAGCTGGTGGCCGCAGCTATTCACAACGAAGGCCACAGCACAGCCAAGCCCTTCGTCCCGGTCAACTGCGGGGCACTGCCGGAGGGAATCCTGGAAAGTGAGCTGTTCGGGCATGTTAAAGGGGCCTTTACCGGAGCTGTTCACGATAGAAAGGGGCGTTTCGAGCTGGCAGATGGAGGAACAATCTTTCTGGATGAAATCGGAGATATACCTGCTGCGATGCAGGTCAAGCTGCTGCGAGTCCTGGAGGAGGGGACTCTAACGCGCGTTGGAGGAGAGGAGAGCATAAAAGTCGATGTGCGCATTATCAGTGCAACGAATAAAAACCTCGCAGAGGAAGTTGCTGCAGGAAGATTTCGTGAAGACCTTTTCTACAGGTTGTGCGTGGTTCCCGTATATCTGCCGCCGTTGCGTGAGCGGCGAAACGATATCCCACTGCTGGCCGAGCACCTCTTGAAAAAAGCTTTGAGAGAGGTCGGACGAGGAGACGTTGTACTATCACCAGAAACCGTCGGTGTTATGATGGATTATGACTGGCCTGGAAATGTTCGAGAGCTTGAAAATGCTCTTCGATATGCGCTGGTAAAATGCAGAGATAATCTACTGCTGCCTGAATATTTACCCTTAAAGATTCTTGAGACATACGTGCCGAGCCGGCCCTACCCAAGGAAACAGCGAAAACGCAAGCTCGATGCGGAGAGCGTGTGGCGAACGCTCGAAGAAACCGGCGGCAATAAAGTGGAGGCAGCGCAGAGACTCGGAGTTTCACGGGCCACGGTGTACCGGTTCCTCCAAGAGAGCAAAATAACAAGCAAATAACGCGGAGCGATTAAAAAGGGCAAGAATTGACTAAACAAGCTGATGAATGAAATGGCCGAGAAAAAGATTAAAGTTTTATTGGTCGAAGACGACAAGGTGGACATTCTGTCGGCGCGGAGGATGCTGGCGGGTTGGACGGACAGCCCGTTCACCCTTGAATGCGCAAGCCGGTTTTCAGAAGCAATAGAATTCCTTGAGAAGGGACGTTTTGACGTAGTTCTGCTGGATTTGGGTCTGCCGGATAGTTCCGGATTGGAGACTTTTGCCAAGATGCGTGCGCAAGCGGCACACGCGCCAATCGTTGTTCTGACAGGCCATAAGGATGAAGCGCTATCAATGAGTGCTTTACAGCACGGTGCACAGGACTATCTGATAAAGGGGGACATAAATCGTGACGCTCTGCGCCGGTGTCTGCGTTATGCGATAGAGCGCAAGCAGTATGAGGAGGCTCTGTGGATAAAGAACCGTATTATCGAATCGTCCATCAATCCCATCGCCATCACGGACCTGCAAGGCAAACTGACATATGTAAACAATTCCTTTCTTAAACTGTGGCAATACGAAAGTATGGAGGACGTTGCTGGAAGAGCTGTTAAGGAGTTCTGGCACAAAACCGCCAAGACTTTGTGGATGATGGAAACGGTATTCAGCGGCGGCAGCTGGGTAGGGAAGGTACGCGGCCAAAGGAAGAACGGCGGCAAGTTTGATTTGCAACTTTCGGCATTTATAGTGAAAGAAAAAGGTGAGTCCGGTGAATCACTGTGTATGGTGTTTTCATTTGTGGATATTACCGAGCTTACTCAATTGCGTTACCGGCTGAGGACGGAACAGTCTTTTGCCGGGATTGTGGGCCGGGATGTAAAGATGCTGGAATTGTTTGATACTATCAGGGAGGTTGCCGAGGTCAATGTGCCGGTTCTGATTCAGGGCGAAAGCGGTACAGGCAAGGAGCTGGTTGCCGCAGCTATTCACAACGAAGGCCCCAACGCAGATAAACCGTTTGTTCCTGTCAACTGCGGGGCGCTGCCTGAGGGGGTGCTGGAAAGTGAGCTGTTCGGGCATGTTAAAGGGGCTTTTACGGGAGCTATTCAGGACAGAAAGGGGCGTTTTGAACTGGCAAACGGCGGGTCAATCTTTTTAGATGAAATCGGCGATATTCCCGGTACGATGCAGGTCAAGCTTCTGCGGGTCCTGCAGGAGGGGATTTTTCAGCGTGTTGGAGGAGAGGAAAACATACAAGTTGACGTGCGGATTATCAGTGCAACGAACAAAAATCTCACGGAGGAAGTTGCTGAGGGAAGATTTCGAGAAGACCTTTTCTATAGGTTGTGCGTAATTCCCATCCATCTTCCGCCGCTGCGTGAGCGGCGAAACGATATCCCACTGCTGGCCGAGAACCTCTTGAAAAAAGCTCTGAGAGAGGTCGGGCGGGAGGATATCGGGCTATCATCAGAAGCTGTCGATGTTATGATGGATTACGACTGGCCCGGGAATGTTCGAGAGCTTGAGAATGCTCTTCGATATGCGCTGGTAAAATGTAGAGATACGCTCCTTCTGCCCGAACATTTTCCGTTGAATATCGTTGAGAGGCAGGTGCATAAAGACGGCTTGCCAAAGAAACCGCGAAAACACAAGCTTGATGCAGAGGCCGTGCGGCGAACACTCGAAGAAACCGGCGGCAATAAAATCGAAGCGGCACTGAGGCTTGGCGTTTCACGGGCCACCCTGTATCGATTCCTCAAAGAGAGTGAAAAAACAAGCGAAATCACAGTCCGATAACCTGTCGTTCAAGCGTCTCATATAGCTTATAACGTCTCAGATAGCTTATAGCGTCTCATTTACTCTAAATGAGACACCACAATCTCGAAGGCCCGCTGCAAATCCACCTATAACGGTTTGATACATAAGACCTTACAACACCCTGCTCGCTGAGGTGTTTCGCCCAACCTTCTGCGGGCGGTCTCTTAATGTCTCATTAACGGCTTTGAAGTAAGCCATTCTCCCACCGACCCGTGAAAATTCTTTCAACATAACTGCTTACCATACACATACTTACGCCTTTTTCGCAGCTCCACTTTATAGTTCGGCACGCCTATTGCTCAGTTAGATAAGCAAGCCAGGATAAGCTGGCAAACAAATGGGGGGTTGTTGTGGTGAATAGAACAGTCAAGAAAATCGAGTGCAAAGTTGTCCGGTCAGCTCCGTTGACTTATACAAGCTATGAACAGGGTCAACCCAAAAGGGCAAACAGGCAGTTTGCTTTGGGTAAGACCGTTAGAGGACAAAATGCACAAACAGCCCATCTGAATGATACGGGAAAGTCCGATTTCGGCGAATCTTTTGGCTGGCACAAATTCGCTGAAGAAGCTGCAAAAGGGCAATTTTTGGATGTATGGGCATAGGGATTTAGCAGTCCTAATGTAAGGTAAATGCTTAGATAATTAAGGAGAAACAAAGTGGAAAAGCAACACAATGAATACATTTTGAAGGCGTTAAAAATAGCCAATGACTTAATAGGCCTTGCCAACAACGAAGAGGTGCTCGGAAATGACAACGTCTGTGGGATACTGCTGGGCGTGATGCGAGATTGTGCCTACAAAATTCGGCGCCAAGTAGAACGTGAATGCCAGGGGCGCAAAGCAAAAAGCCAATGGCGTCCATGTGTTTCGGAAATACAACAAGAGCCGAGATTCAATCTTAAAAAGTCAATAATGATTCTTGGTGCGGTGCTGATTCTGGTTGCAGCGGCTGCCACGCCGGTTAACGCAACCATCATCCTCTCGACCGACGCAACGGAAACACTTGGGGGGCTGACCTTTTACGACGGTGACATAGCCGAGTATGACCCGGCAACCGACACCGCAACATTGTACTTCGACGAAAACCTGTTCGGGGGAGACGAAGACATCGATGCGGCACACATCCTTGAGAGTGGCAACATTGTTCTGTCAACCGGCGGCGCAGCGACGCTTGGCGGGCCGACCTTCGCAGACGGCGACCTTATCGAGTACAACCCGACAACCGATACCGCAACATTGTTCTTCGGCGAAGGCCTGTTCGGCAGCGATGAAGACATCGATGCGGTGCACGTCCTTACCAACGGTAACATTATTCTTTCAACAATCGATGGAGCAACACTGGGCGGGCTTAGCTTCGGAGACGGCGACCTTATCGAGTACAACCCGACAACAGACACCGCAACATTATTCCTCGACGAAACTTTGTTCTCCGCCGATGAAGACATCGATGCGGTACACATCCTTGAGAGCGGCAACATTGTTCTGTCAACCGAGGGTGCTGCGACGCTCGGCGGGCTGATCTTCGGAGACGGCGACCTCATCGAGTACAACCCGACGACATACAGTGCGACTTTATACTTCGCCGAAGCTCTCTTCAGCAGCAACGCCAACATCGACGCCGTTTGCGTTACAACAGTGCCTGAGCCGGCAACAATAGGTATGCTGGGCCTCGGCTGCCTGGTACTGATTCGCCAACAACACAATTCGAGCTTATCCGGAAGACAGCGTCCTGTTACAAACAACCGGCGCTATTAAATGTCGACCTCAATGCCGTACAGTTGACAGAACGTTCGCAGTTGTTTGGCGTAGCTGCCATAGAATACAATCTGATGCATGCCCTTTACATCACATACGTCATCCACCTCGTCAATCGTCATCTCTATATTTGTTCGGCAGCCGCCCGTGGCGGGTACGGGTGGGCATCCCACCACTTTACCACTGTAAATATGCATCCGTGGCGTTTCGCCTGGACGGTACTGGGCCATAGTAACGTCTTTTCCCACAGGCCAGAGGACACGCGGGACACAGCCCCAGCCCGCTTCAGCGTGGTTCATTAAGATGTACGGCTCGGCAGCGGTGGTTGTACCCTTTAACTTCGAGGCAGAAGTGCAATGGGCACCAAAATAGTGATTTTTCTCCGTCTCCATAGAAGCATTCTGCTGAAAACCCGGCCTGTCAAAGAGTTCCTGCACCAGCATCAGGGTCAGTGTTGCGCTAAGGTCAGATTGACAGCCGGCAGCGATGCCTTCGTCCCTCAAGCTCATAAAGCCCATACAAGGCGGGACGTGTTTATGAGGCCTTTTGAGTCCCGGTAAACAGTCCATCATCACCGCATCGGCATTCTCGGCCTTGATGATTTTCTTGAAGGCAAAATATGCTTTGGCGGCCTCGAGGACATCAAATTCAGTGGGCTGGATTACCTCTTTCGCATTCTTCAGATAGGCCCGGGCAAGCTTCCTGACTGCGTCCGTAACTTCAGTGCGCCTAAATTCCTCATAAAACCTCTCGTGCGGGATAGTTCGCACTCTGGTGCCAAGATGCGGCACCGTTGTTTCTCCGGTCTGCGAGCCCCTGATGTTGATAATGCAGCTCTCCTTCATCCAGCGGGCCGTTTTAATCATCCTCATCCCGTCTTCGACGGCATCAAGATTGTTCAGTGAATTTATCAGATACACGCCGGACTTTTCGCGAAGCTGATTAATGTGACCAACGAGCAGGATGCCTAACGTTGTAAGTACGACCGCTGGGACGCCCACCTCTTCAACGATACGAGTAACGTGTCCCCAGTGCCCCTTCTTGAAGAGTATAAGGAGCAATCCATCGGGCTTTGATTGCTTGACTTCGTTGATGAACTGCGTTACACTCGCCGTCCCATCGAGCGGCTTGTCATCCATCAAGATACGCATCCCTAAATTTCGCTCGATCGCTCTGAGCCTGCCCATATACTGCTTTTGACGTCCTTCAGCATCAAAGGTTGAGCCCGGCCAGCTATAATAGCCGACTTTTCTTAGAGATTCGGTGGGCGGATAGATAAAAGCCCCCCGTATGGTGGCGGTTTTCTTTTGCCGGCCGCCGGCCTTCGGAGAAGCCCCGGCAGCTCCAAGCAGCTTCTTAGAGGTCAGCGAAATTCCCGCTGCGGTGGTGCCCATAGTTTGCAGGAAGTCCCGCCGGGACATCTCGTATGCCTTTGCCGATTGTAACTTTTTCATCTTCGCTCCTTTCCTGTTTAATTTCTGCAGTGTCGGTATTTTTTTGAGAAAAATCAGGACTATTTAAGAGATAAGTTACTACATTATCAAAACCTTATCAACGAAAAACTCACCCCCCTGCCCGCATCCCCGCGAAGGCGGGGACCCAGTTTGTTAGCCCCCGGCACTGTCGGGGGTTGTCATTCCTGCGGAAGCAGGAATCCATTTCATTGTCATTTCGACCGAAGTGGAGAAATCTATTAGAAAAGTAATTGCAAGGCCTGAAAGGCCGTGCCAATCTCCTAAACTCAAAATTAAACACTTAAAACTCAAAATTATCTCCCCCCATCCCGCGCATCTGCACTTCGACATTGGACATTCAGATTCGATATTCGATATTCTTTTTTTCCTTTTTCCTTTGACTTTTCCCTTCCTTTCTGTTATTTTGTGCCCTGAATGATAACAGCACCTGGCAGATCAAACAGCATCGAAAAAACTTAAAATAAATTGACCTTCACTACATACGATATACTATATACGAGATACCAATTTAATTGCCGGGAATTGCGGGATGTAAAATTCTGTGGTGAGCATAGCGACTTCTGTCTTGCCGCGTGC
>CAZWKM010000019.1:0-13535 GCA_964634165.1 uncultured Pirellulales bacterium
CTGCTCGATGAATTGGGCATTGATTTGGCCCGTTACAGAAAAAAATATGCGGATTTTGAGCCAAAAAACGCTATATTTGCCCTTATGCCCGGCTCGCGAGCTGCTGAAATCGACTCGCTCTGGCGGCCGATGCAGCAGATAGCGACCCGCTTAAAGCAAAAATATCCCGCAGCGACATTTGTAACTGTAGCTGTGGATGCCGAGAGAAAAGAAATCCTTAAAGCAGCACAAATTGCCGGCTTTGAGTCTCAATATACTATTGGCCTGGTTAGTAACACTGCTGACGCTGCTGATTTTGCGATTGTGGCGAGCGGCAGTGCCACTTTGCAGGTGGCGGCGGTGGGCTGTCCAATGGTGGTAATGTATCAATCCAGCAGGATTTTGTGGCATCTGATAGGGTGGTGGCTGATAAAAACAAAATACTTGTCTCTGGTCAATATTTTAGCAGGTAGAGAATTAGTGCCGGAATTTATGCCGTATTTTGGCTCGATTGAACCGATTGTGGAAAGTATTGAGCAGCTTTTAGAAGACAGGGACAAGTTAGCCCGAATCAGCGATGAGCTGATTGAACTGGCTGAGCCGTTAGCTGAGAAAAAGGCCTGCGAGCAGGTCGCAGAGATAGTTGTTGAAATGCTGCGTTAGGCATCGGCAATAAAAACGATTTGGGGGGGAGGTTTGTTTAGATTTTGAAAATAGAGGACTGTAATTATCCAGATTTGGGGGAAAATAGGATTTTTCGGGTTATTTTTCGGGGCAACATTGGTTTTTAGGGTAGAAACGGGGGCTGGCTTGTCAACTTGTGGGGTTTGGGTAGAATAGGCAAGAAAAAATCAATCAAAAACGTTCGAAAACGTTTGAAAATATTCGAAAAGTTGTGTGAAATATTCGAAAAATTGTGTGAAACGTTCGAAAATATTTGAAAAATTATGTGAAAAATGCGTTTTTTTGCGTGCTTTTAGTTCATAGTTCGTGGTTCGTAGTTCGTTGCTCGATACTTCCGCCTTTGCTGAAGCTGCGGCGGACAAGCGATGGTCGATGCCCGCCCTGGTGTGGTGGAGGGTAGTCAAGGTTATTACGCCATATAAATTTGCATTTTTTTTGGTTTTTTTTGTTTTTTTCGATTGCAAAGTTCGAAAATAATTGGGATAATGAAGTGATGGACATAACACTCAAACATCCAATAGCGAGTCGTATTCGGGCAAATCTTATCCTGTCAGTTCAAAAAAGGAAAGGAAGAATGTATGCGCCTGGTATAGCGTTAATGAAGAATGGACGGCAAAAAAGGAGGTTAAAAAATGAGCGGAGGTAAAACCATGAAATTACTGAATACAAGGATGTTGGTTTTACTGCTGGCGTTGTGCGTGTTGCTTGGCGGAGCAAAGCAGGTGTCGGCCGGATTGTTTCTCATGAGCACGGATGGACGGTCGCATGACAACAATATAGTGGCGTCAGCGTTGGGGTATTCCGTCACTACGGATTCGTTGGCCAACATCGTGGCTACCCCTGTATCCTCGCTGAGTGCGTTCGATGTTGTCTGGATTAATCCACTGGGGTTTTTGGACTCGTCTATCTACGATGTCATTCGTACGGGAGTTGCAAACGGCGGCGCACTGGAACAGTACGTGGTCGGAGGTGGGACGCTGGTAATCAATATAGTGGGCAACGCGGGCAACCAGAGCGATATCGCACCGGGTGGTGTTGATTATGACCGCTCCACGACACATGATTTGGAAACGTTCACGTCGCCATCGCATGCCTATCTGACCGGGTCGGGATTTGGGGGCTACAGCCTGCAGGTAGCTAATTTCTCTTACTGGGGGGAGACTGACGGGGGCACGCTGCAGAACCTCGTTGCCGGAACAACGACGGTCCTTAGCAATGCAGATGGCCCGTCGTTTGTGGAATATAGATGGGGAAGCGGAACGGTAATCCTCGACACGCTCACCTATGGGTGGGGATTTAATTACGACAACAGTAGTTGGAAGACGCAGGTCAACCTGATCGATTACGCAAGCTACATTCCTGAACCCTGCACCCTCTTACTTTTTGGCCTCGGTGCAATGCTTTTAAGAAAGACGGTAGACCGTAATAACAAAAAATATCGAAGGCGCAGGAGAAGTTGAAACAGTAATTTAAGGATTTTGTCAAGGAAATCAGGGCTGGAATGCGTTAAGGTGAAAGGAGTTAGACAATGGCGAGCAGAACAATATCTTTAAGAATTATTATGGCGTTGGTTTCATTCTCGTTGATGTCGGGAGGTGCACGTGCGGACTCGTTAGCGGGCTGGTGGAAGTTTGATGAGGGAAGCGGAGATATAGCATACGATTCAGCCGGTAACAATAATGGACGACTTGGGGCTCTCGAGGGGGCGGACTCGCGCGACCCAGCCTGGGTTGAGGGCAAGATCAATGGAGCATTGGATTTTGACGTTGATGCTGAGGAAGAGGATTCTGTCTCTCTTTCTCCAATCGGTGCTTTAGTAACTGACACCGTAACCATATCAGCGTGGATAAGAGCAGATGACGTGAGTGCCGGTCTGCATCCAATCGTTGCACAATATAAACATGACGGTGACGATTATTATGGCTACCTCCTCTATCTGAGTGGCGATGAGCCGAGATTTTTCCTCGGTGGTGCTGGCCGTGCAGAAGCAACAGGTATTTCAATTAATACAGGTGATTGGTATCACCTTACCGGAACAAATGATGGTAACGGCTTGAAAATCTATGTCAACGGGGTTGAAGAAGGCACTATATCTTCATCCGGCTACACTGGCATCAACCATGATCCTTATATTGGTTATGACGGTGACGGTAGTTATTTCGACGGGGTTATCGACGATGTCCGTGTTTACAACTATGCGTTAGACATGTTTGAGATCTGGGATGCGATGTCCGGCGATGCATCCAGATTTTGTGTAAAAAACAGCTCAGGCGAGACTGTCGCCTGGTTTGATAGTTTTGGAAATCTTTTCTTAAAAGGAGAAAAACTTACAACTGCTGAGGACCCTATTCCTGCTGGTTCATTTATAATAAAAGACTCTGAGGACGTGCCAGTTGCCTATATTGATAATGAGGGAAATTTATGGATCGAAGGAGAAGAGTTGGGTGGAGGCTGCGACCCGGAAGGAGACGCTTTTATTATTCGAAATTCATCTGATACTAATGTGAGCTATATTGACTTTGCAAATGGAGATTTATGCTTAACGGGCGAATTATATCAGAATCCAGAGCAGTAAATTGAAGAAAAAGGTAAAGAAGAATGTATGCGCCTGGTATAGCGTTAATGAAGAATGGACGGCAAAAAAGGAGGTTAAAAAATGAGCGGGGAAACAAATAAAAACCTGAAGAGCGTGGTTTGTGCCGGAATAGTTACGTTAGTATTAGCGGGATGTGCGAGGGCAAATCTCGTTGATTCAAATACTATAGTTGAAGATGGCATAGAATATTACATACAGACAGATAAAGCTCTCTACAATTTAGATGAAGATGTTGAGATGCTATTCAGGATCACTAATTTGCGAACCGAAATGTGGCAAGTTACTGCTTTTCCTCCCCTACGCGATATTCTTGTTGCGGCGAGAAAGGGACAAGATTTTAATGAAATTTGGAGGTTGAGTTGGTTTGGGAATTATCCTCCGGGCCCGAGAGTTTTACGGTTACAGCCAGGGGAGTCTTCAGAAATTAGTGTGATTTGGCCACAAATCGACGCACAAGGAACGAAAGACCCTATAGATGACATCTCTGTTGCTCCAGGAATATATAGAATAAGAGGGATCCTTTATCCAACAGATATCAGCGTTGCGGTAGATATTACTATAGTCCCGGAACCAAGCTCAGCGCTTCTATTTATGAGTGGTTTGCCCATTCTGAACTACATTAGAAGGAAAAGAAAGAAGTAAGCACATCCAAAAGCCCGATGATCTAGCGGAAGGAGTGGAACAAAATGGAACCGCGAGGAAAAAACCGGCATGTATTTTTATTACTCGTTGTGTTAGAAGTTTTCTGCTCGCTAATCTTTGTACTACATCCCAAGTTAGCAAGTGCTAATTCTGGCGAGCCTAATTATCCGTATCCTTATTCGTGTACGTCTGACTACTAACAATGTACGAGATAGTTTTGCAGTTGGATTTGGTCAGAAGGATTTTTCAGTTGAAAGTGGATTGGTTACTGTGGGGGATGTTGGTACAAATGATGCAAATTTATATGTGACCGGATGGATAAGCGGGGAAACTCTGATAGACCGATCGAGTTTTTATGACAAGGATAACTATGGAAGAGCACTGGATTATCTGGTGGATAGTTCAAGGACAATAAAATTAAATGCTCAAGGCGAAAAAGAATATAACCACGAAGCAGACCCGGAATTTGTGCAAAGATGGATTAACTTAAAGGACTATGATAAGTATACAGAGGAAGAAGTCTGGGATGAACTATTAAACAGAACTGTGACCAGACGAATTTATCAAACTCGGCAAGAATTAGGAAGTAGCGTAACTATGAAACTATCCTGGTTAACGCAATGCGTTTTTGAATTGAGACAAGAAAATGAAATGCTCAAAGCCGAAATAGCTAAACTTAAAGAGGCAGTTGTGGGAGAAAAGTCAATACTTGAAATGTCTTTTCTTCACCTGGAGGATTTTCCCCCACAAAATTTATGTTTTTCGCCAAAGCTGCGGCTGATTAAGCACCATTGGCAGTAAGCACAAAGAGGATTAGCGTGCGATGTTTGCAGGAAACGTGGTTTGCGAAAGACGCTTTTATGGGTCAGCGCATGTTCCCGAGCCATATTCAGGTCTGCCCCTGGTCAATCACTGTGAGGAATCCCGCCTCGGCAATCACACATCCAGGCGGTCACCATTCGTCAATAACGGGCCGTTCACCCCGAATAATACAGTCCCAACAATTCTTATTTGGAGGAGGAGTACCCATGTGCAGATACACTATCACAATCCTCGCAATCGTTGCGATCATCCTCGGCATCGCCGACAGTGCAGGCGCAGCCTCACCCATCGCCGAAATAGTCAGCCCAACCAGCCCCGTCGAGGCTGATTTGTTGGAGCGGCTGGAATTCACCATCATCGCCACGGATACGGATAATGACTTGAATCGTTGCGAGATATATGTGGACGAGGTTCTCAAAGGCAACGCCTACTTCGAATCACCCAATAACGGCGCCGAAGCCAAGTGGACCTACGCTTTTGGCACACCCGGTACCCATACGTTTATGGCCGTCCCGTTCGACCTGGCCGGCAATGAAGGTGACGCCGACCTATTGACCATTGAGGTTACGAATCAAAAGGGGAGTCTGGATCTCACAGTTTTGACCTACAACACACATCTCTTTGCGGGCGTTAGCTCCCAGTGGCTCATGTACCTGGGGGGAGTCTTGTATGAGGATGAGACCCGTCGTGACCGTATTATTCATCATGTTGGCTACTACGGCGCAAGCGGGGTGGACGTGGTGGCACTCCAGGAGGTCTGGGCGTACCCCTGGCAGGAGCATATCGTTAATTCGCTGAAGAGCGTCTATCCCTATTCCGCTTATCAGTACAGCGCATGTAACAGTTATTTGGCTGGCATGGATACTCTTAGCAATGGAGTGCTCCTGTTGAGCAAGTGGCCATTGAGCAACGTAGCGTTCGAGAAGTTTCCGACGTACACTCAATGCGACGTTTGGGACGGGTGTGACGCCTGGGCCCGCAAGGGCGTCTTGACGGCCACACTGGACGTTGACGGGCTATCGATCCGGATAGGCGCCAGCCACGCGCTTACCGGCCCGGATGATTACAAAAGCAGTTGGCTCCCTTATTACGTTGCCAACTCGATAACGAGCTTTCAACTCAACGGCGAGGCGTACATCTTCGCGCTCAAGACAGACAATACGGCGCGGATCGTCAGGATGGAGGATTACAGCTACGTTGATGAAAGCACGCAGACCCGGAAGCACGGGGCAGGCTGGAAGGAGGAGCACACAGACCCGTGGAACTCGGACTTCAGGGCGGTCGTCTCCTTCGAATTGAACGGCCATCCGCATCTCTTCGGGCTGAGGTCCAGCGTGGATGAGGCGTATATTGCGAGGATTAACGACGATCCATCGACCGGCTGGAAGATGTTCGGCCCGTATTTCTGGGATAAGGATTACAGGCCCACGTGCATAACGAGTTTCCAGCTCAACGGCCAGGCGTATATATTCGGACTCAAGTCCGGATGGGATCAGGCGTGGTTCTACCGCATAAATACCGACCCCTCGACCGGAGAGTTCAATCCCTCGGTACCCTTCGAGGAATTTGGCTGGAAGCCGTTCAGTAGATGGTTCGGCGCTATCACGTCCTTTGAGTCGAATGGGCGTCCGTGGCTGTACTGCCTCAAGTCCAATTATGATCAGGTGTATATCCAGCGGATCAATGAAGACCCTTCCACCGGAAAGCTCAATCGCGACAACCCATTTACCATTTTTGGGCCTTTCACACAGGCGATTGACAGGCACTTCATTGGTGAAACGATAACAAGTTATCAACTCAATGGACGCACCTATGTATTCGGAGTGAAGTCCGGATGGGACCAGGCGTGGCTCTACCGTATCAACGACAACCCATCCACCGGCCTTGAGAGCCTCGGGTGGAAACCCTGGAGCAGGGACTACATTGCCGTAGAATCATATGAAATGAACGGCCACCCTTATCTGTTCGGCCTGAGCGGCTGCTGCCACGACATACTTCATCTTGATGCGTGTTTGCACTGGCGGCCGGGCGAGGCCTATCTCAAGCGGATCAACGATGATCCGAGCACGTGGTGGGAGGATCTATACCAGTTGGAGGACATCAAGATCATCAGGGATGCGACCGTGGCCGAGAACGGACCGCCCGCAATCATGATGGGCGACTTCAATGTACACGCCGGCAAGTACGGGATTATGGACCAGCTATTTCGCAAGGCCGGCGCCGTGGATGCATACATAGAGGTCCACGGCACGGGCGAGGGCGGGCAGACTATAGACTTGTATAACAACAAGCTGCTGGCACTTTTTCACCCCAACTCAGATCCGCCTGTAAGCCGCATCGACTACGTCTATGTCAAACAATCTGGCGCCGGCCTGCGGGTAGTTCCGACCAATGCACGCGTGATCCGAGAATGGACATATACTGAAGATGCCATGGACCTGTCGGACCACTATCCCCTGCTTTTACAGTTCCGGGTAGAAATGGGATGCCAACTTCCGCTAAAAGGTGATTTCGATTGTGACCACGTGGTCGGTTTTCCCGACCTTGCGATCCTGTGTTCGGCCTGGCTCTCTGGGCCGGGCAGCGACGCTTGGGACCGCACCTGCGATATAAGCGATCCGGGCGACGACTTCGTCGACATGAAAGACTTCGGCGCATTTGCCAGCCAGTGGCGGGCGATGCTGGTCCACAACGTCACCGAGAACACATGGCACGGTGGTATTCAGAAGGCCATCGATGACGCCAACGACGGCGACGAGATCGTCGTCGGCCCGGGAACCTACTACGAGGCCATCGACTTCAAGGGCAAGGCCGTCAGGCTTTACAGCATAGCCGGGCCCAATGATACCTCCATAGACGGCACCGGCAACTTGCACGTTGTGCAGTGTGTCAGCGGTGAAGATGCCAATACCATCCTTGAGGGCTTTACCGTCACCGGCGGAAACGCCAACGGTGCAGGTGAAAGCGGATACGGCGGCGGGATGTATAACAAGGGCAGCAGCCCCAGCGTAACTAACTGCATTTTCCGAGCCAGCAAGGCCGCCTTCGGAGGCGGAATGTTCAACAAGGGCAGCAGCCCAATCATCACCAACTGCACCTTCAGCGGCAACTCGGCCAGAGACTGTGGCGGCGGGATGTACTGTGACAAAAGCAGCGCGACCATCACCGACTGCCGGTTCCTCAGTAACAGTGCATTAAATGACACAGGCGCCGTCATGAGTTTTAATGGCAGCCTGCAACTTGTTAATTGCATTTTCAACTCCAATACGGCTGCAGACAAGGCGGGAGCTGTGTACTGTGTTTATTCGGATAAGTCCACTATAGTGAATTGCGCCTTTATCGGTAATTCGTCTGGCCTTGGCGGCGGAGTGTTTACCTATAGCGGTGCCACCCCGACCCTTATCAACTGTACGTTCAGCGGCAACTCGGCCCAGAATGGCGGCGGGATGTACATCTTCTACAACTGCCACGCGGTCGTGAAAAACTGCATCTTCTGGGGCGACACGCCAAATGAGATCATCAACGATACCAGCACTACTACTGCCACCTACTGTGACGTCCAAGGCGGCTACGCCGGCACAGGTAACATCGATGCCGACCCATTGTTTGTCAATGCGGCCGGCGGGGATTTCCGTCTGTCATCGCCTGATTCGCCCTGCATCGACGCCGGCGACAACAACTCGGTGCCCGCCGATACGGCCGACCTCGACAACGACGGCAACACAGTCGAGCCGATACCATTGGACCTGAGCGGCAATCCTCGAATGTGGGATGGCGACCGAAACGGCACGGCCACTGTGGATATGGGGGCTTATGAATTAAAAGCTTTGCCGATTCATAATTTCACTCAGGACCGCTGGTATGAGACTATTCAGATGGCCATCGACGACGCCACCAATGGTGATGAAATCGAGGTGTACCCGGGGACGTACTATGAGGCCATCAATTTCAACGGCAAGTCAGTGCGGCTCTACAGCAGCGGCGGTCCCGGCGTCACCACCATCAACGGCACGGGGCATTATCACGTCGTCCAGTGCGTCAGCGGCGAAGGTGTAAACACAATCCTGGAGGGCTTTACGATTACCGGCGGTAATGCCAACGGCTCCTGGCCTGACGATCGCGGCGGCGGGATGTACAATGAAACCGCCAGCCCGACGGTCACTAACTGCATATTCAGCGGCAACTCGGCAGGCTATGGCTGCGGGATGGGCAACTACCAAGGCAGCAACCCGACCGTTACTGACTGCACTTTTAGCGGGAATTCGGGCTATATCGGCGGCGGAATGTGCAACGACCAAGGCAGCAACCCGACTGTTACTGACTGCATCTTTCTCTCAAATGCAGCCAGCCTTCATGGCGGCGGCATGCACAACGAACACAGCGATCCCAAAGTTACAAACTGCATTTTCTCAGGAAACACTGCCTCGGCTCATGGCGGGGGGATGATGAACAATTATGGTTCCGTCTCCTATACTGCTAACTGCGTATTCATTGGAAATACTGCCAATGGGTGGGGCGGGGGAATGTGCAATGCTTCCTGTTCTCCGTATTTTATCAACTGTACTTTCAGAGGCAACACGGCTTCATCAGGAGGAGCGATATACAGCGATAACAGTTACACCAATATACAAAATTGCATTTTATGGGCCGACGGTGCCAATGAGATTGTCTATAGCTCCGGCACCATGTCCGTCACCTACAGTGACGTTCAGGGCGGCTATAGCGGGACGGGCAATATCAATGCCGACCCCTGTTTTGTCGATGCTGCGGGAGGTAATTTGCACCTCTCAACAGCGGATTCACCCTGTGTTGACGCCGGCAATAATAATGCGATCCCGGCCGATACGCCGGACCTCGACGGTGACGGCAATACGGTTGAGCCGATTCCATTCGATCTGGCGGGCAACTCGCGCGTAATGGATGGCGACGGCGACCTTACAGCCACCGTCGACATGGGTGCCTATGAGTACGTTTTTACAAGCGGCAAGGGGTATACCGAAACGTACTACCTCCTCGCCTCTCGCTGGCTCGAGGACTTTTGGCCCCTTCCTATGGATGTAGCCGTGCTTAAGATGCGGCACATTGTCGTCGATTATTAACAAGAGCTTGGTGCCAGCCGACTTGAGAGCATTGAGCCGTAATTGTAAACATATGCGCTTTGCAAAGGCAGTAAAGGGCCGTGAGGATTGAACTCCCGGCCCCTTTTTATTGTAGAAAACAAGTCAACCAGCTTAAAAAACAGCTTCATCACAGCAAGTATGAAATCTTCAGACTCTTCGAGTAACTACTTACCCGATCATCCCGGCTGGATTATCGACTCAAATGACGTCCCGGAGTGGGCCAGCAAAATTGAAGATGACGAACCGTCTGAAGATATTGTTTGGCTGGATGAATCTTTGGATATTGAATCATTGAGCGCCGAGCCAGAGGATGACGCCAACAGAGTTGCGACCTTTTGGGAAGTATACGAAGGACTTTTATGCTGTTTTACATATAACGAACCTGTGTTGCCAAATAGGATTCGTACTTTTAATGTACCCGCAGGCCTGGATCTGCATATGAAGTTTTATGTGCAGCAAGACATGAAGAACAAATGGGCTCCGGTTATCGTCCCGGAGACCATTAAGCTTGAAGAAGGTGAGACACTTGACTTAGGACGTTGTGAGATCAGGCGGTCGATACATGTCTTTGTAAAGGTGGTTGATTCAGCAGGTAACCCGCTTGAAGGTATCCCGATCGATAATCCCATTGTAGAGTGGAAAGGGGGTCAAAGTACGAACTCATACGGGATGACCAAATTTAACGTGTACCCACATTCCAAAGGTGAGTTTAGCGTCAGGTGCCGCAAGCACAACGTGCGTGAAGCTATACCTTATAAAATAGGTGGCGAAGAAGACGCAGGTCGTGAATTTACTATGGTTATATCAGACAAGATGCTTAAGCATTTCAGCAAGTAGGTGTCAGGCTTCCAAGGCTGTGGTGCGGACGACAGATGACAGACGGCGGAGGGCGGAGGAATATCGAATATCCACCGCAAGGTGTCCTGTGGAGAACAAGGAATAACGAATGATGAAGTTGAGATTGCTTCGGCCTGCGGAGCAGGGCTCGCAATGACAAACGATTTTTCACCACCCCCAAACGAGCCTTTGACCTTGCTCAGGCCAAGGTTTGAGGGTGCCACCCGGGCGTTACGGTTCCACACGACCAACGTTAAAAGGCAGGGCAGGCACATAGGCCTGCCCCTACTGCGCTCGGAATGACCCGGCTTCGGGTTAGCTACGGCGCGGCAGGCCCCCTTAGAGTTGAAGGCACTCTAAACAAGGGGGCAGGCGGGGGGCGGTTGTTTACTCGATGAAGACGGCGGAATACCAGTTTTGCTCTTCATCCTCGTTCTGAAGAGTTTTCAACGGCAGGCCGAATTGGTGGACTGTTTTGAAAACGTCGATTCCGACACCCTGGAGGGCGGGCCTTGCCTTTTTCGGGTTGACACATTGCTCGCTGCGATGGCCTGTGCACTCGTCGCAAATCGCGCAGTCGCTCAGTGAAAAGGCGAAATAGTAACCCTTGATGAAAGCTTCCTTTTCAATGACAAAGGAGACATCCTGCGAAACCTTTTTGTTCCTCGAGTGGGCAATAATCCCCCAAGAGTATTTTTCAAATACTTTGCGGTATTCCCAGGGATTTAATGAGCCGGGTCTCGAGGGGCAGGTATGTCCCTTACCCCAGTCGCTACAGCCAAACATACACTTCAAAATGGTACGGGGGTCAAAAACAATGTCGGCTATTTTGAAAGCTACTGCGTGGTCTGCGCCGAGTTTTATGGCCAGGTCGGTGAAGTATTTTGTGTCTGTTTGTGCATCTTTTTTCATAATATTGCGTATTGCCATTATAACACAGCCGGATAATGCAAACAATAAGATAATAGAAGGGGGATTGCGTGACGGGGGACAGGGTTTTGGGTTGAAACCTTCGTTGGATTTGGTTATACTTTCATTGATTTATAATGAGAACTTGCCCCGGAGGTGATTATTTATGAGTATCGGTAAGTCTAAAATTACGAGGGTGGCGTTTTTAGTGTCGGCTGGCCTGGCTGGGATTGTGCTGCTAAGCAATTTTGCCATAGGAAATAAAGCAGCGAAAACAGCGTCAGATAAAGACAAGCTCATTCTGACCGCCCGCAGCCGGGTGGAGACGTCCGAGGGGAGCGGGAAATTCAGGGTGGTTTACAAGAAGCTGGAATGGGAGCCGTCGGAGACGGCTATTATCATCTGCGATATGTGGGACCAACACTGGTGCAAGGGGGCGACGCGGCGGGTCGCGGAACTGGCGCCGCGGATGAACGAGGTTGTCTGCAAAGCGCGTGACAAAGGCGTGCTCATCGTGCATTCGCCCAGCGGGACAATCAACCACTACAAGGACCATCCGGCCCGCAAGCGGGCGCAGAGCGCTGCGAAAGCGGCGAACCTGCCCGGTGACATCAGCAAATGGTGCACGTGGAAGAGTGCGAAGGAAAAGAAAGCAGAATACCCGATAGACCAATCCGACGGCGGGTGTGACTGTGAGCCGAAGTGCAAAGAGGGTTCACCGTGGCGCAAACAGATAGAGGCCATCGAGATTCGCAGCGAAGACGCCATCAGCGACTCAGGCGTGGAAATCTGGAACCTGTTAGAGCAGCGCGGCATCGACAACATTATCCTTATGGGCGTACATACCAATATGTGTGTGCTCGGCCGACCTTTCGGTCTGCGTAATATGGCGCGATACGGCAGGAATGTCGTGCTTATGCGTGACATGACCGATACGATGTACAACTCGCGGATGCGGCCCTTTGTGAGCCATTTTACCGGCACAGACCTGATAGTTAAGCACATCGAAAAGTTCGTGTGCCCGACGATTAGCTCGACGGCATTTGCGGGTCGGCAGCAGTTCTGTTTCAAGAGGGACAAGCGGCTGCGCGTTGTTTTCATTTCCGCCGAGGGCGAATATAAGGCCGCCGAGACGCTACCGGAGTTTGCTCACGAGTTAGAAACAAAGTACGGCCTGTACTGTGAACTAGTTCAGGGCAGCACCGACAGCCGGAGCAAAGAGCGCAATTACATTTCCGGTATGGAGGCGCTGTTGAAAGCGGATTTGGCTTTGGTTTTCGTTCGTCGCAGGGCCTTTCAGGCAGAGCAGATGAAGTATTTCCGCGATTACCTGGACAGGGTCAAGCCGCTGATTGGATTGCGGACTGCCAGCCATGCGTTTGATACCCGCGGCAATGCGCCGGACGGTCATGTCGAGTGGCGCAAGTTCGACCCCGAGGTGTTAGGCGGAAACTACCACGGTCATTACGGCAGCGGGCCTGTGACGACGGTGACGCCGGCGGCGGGCGCTAAGGGCCATCCAATACTTGCGGGCGTGCAGATGCCGTTTATGAGCAATGGTTCGCTGTACGAGGTCAGCCCGTTGAGCAGGTCGGCGAAGCGGCTGCTGATTGGTGCGATACCAAACCAGAAGCCCGAGCCGGTTGCGTGGACGAACAGGTACAAGAAGGCCCGTGTTTTCTACACGTCGCTGGGTCATCCGGACGACTTTAGAAATCCGCAGTTCCGCCGGCTGCTTATCAACGCGGTGTTCTGGGCGATGGACAGGCCGGTGCCGAAGGTCAAGGCCACAACCAAAAGAGGCGTTACACATTAACAAAAGACGTAGTTAAACTGCTGAGTGTACTCGAAAATGGCTTCTGCGTCGTTATGGCCACAAAACGGGGTATCAAAAAGGTCAAATTTTGCAAAAAATTTACTTATTCTCTGTCAACCGATTGGCTACG
>CAZWKM010000020.1:0-13041 GCA_964634165.1 uncultured Pirellulales bacterium
GCCATTAGCATTGTTATCATCGCGAGGACTAATTATTCTAACGGTATCGGTGCCGCCGAAATACTGGCCGGTCTTTAAGTTACCAACAACCTGTAATTCCACTTCGCCATTAGCACTGACAGCATCCATCAGCTCGGCCTTATCGAACAATGCGAAAATGCTTGTCTGTGTAGTCACTTGTCTGCGGGACTCGATAACATGTTGACTCATTGCTTCGATACCGCCGGGATAGAGCAGAAGCGGCTCGTCACTGTCGATTTGGTCTCTGGCAACGTCTTCGGGCAAACGAACCAGCGCTAATATTTTTGGCTGCCTGCTGTGTCGGTTTATTACTCGAGGAGCTATCCGCAGAAGTGATTCCCGCGGCTCAATGACGGTTATAACAACCTCGTCCGGCTCAGAATCATCTATTCCATCGTTGACAATTAACTCTATTGTTTGTTCGCCCACAGGCAGCTCAATCGAGGGATTAACACCGTTTGCATCGTATATTTGGCCATCTATTGTCCAACTCCAGAGGTATGTTAGGGGATGCCCATCATCATCGAATGAGCCGGCGCCGTCCAGAGTTACTTCAGCTATCCCGTCAATCCAGGCATAAACTTCTCTATCCGGCCCAGCATCTGCGATTGGGATGTGATTAAACTCATAAGCGCCCATATCGATTCTGCCCAGTAACACACGAGGCCTGCCGTCTAAATCTGTTTCGTTTGGTTCCGCCACATAATTCGGGTCGCCAGCGTCGATGCAAGGCGAATCTGTCAACAAGTGATAATCACCATCAACCCAGACACCATTCACATCCCAATATCCCGGCTCGACAAACAACGGGTCAGCGTCAATATTCCCATCACCAAAAATAAGGATGGGATCTCCAAAGATGGGATCTTTTTGCACGAATATTACTCCTGGGCATGAGTATGAAACAGTAAGTTCTGTCGGCTCCGTAGTCCAATCACCATTAGGAGGCATCACAAAATTCCAAACGTAAATGTCCTTGCCAGTATTGTTCCGCACGATTGAGTTGGTAATAATAGTATTGCCTGTAGAACGACAGGAGACGCCTCCACCTCTTATGGCTTGATTGCCGGTTATTGTACAGTTGATTATTGTAACGATGCCATCGTCACGCGCAGACATCCTAATACCGCCACCATCGAAGTTTGCATTGTTACCGCTGATGATACAGTTGGAAATTGTAGCGGCAGCAGTACCCGAGACTGAACAGAGGATTCCTGCATTGCCATTATTAGAGATTGTACAATTATTTATGGTACCGGCACGAAAGCTAATCCCAACACAGCTATTATCGGTGATTTCACAGTTGCTTATTTCTGCGCTGGGGCTCTCCGTACCGTGGAAATAGATTCCTGCGCCATGATTTCCGGAAATGGTGCAGTCAGTTATCGTCGCTGCGCTATTCCACCAGCAATAGATACCTCCACCTGTATATCCACCTCCAATTCCGGGTCTGTTATTTCCAATGATAGTACAGTTGGTGATTGTTGGGTTGCCATTTCTCCCAGCGAAAATTCCTGCACCGTAAGTGGCTTTGTTACCTGTGATAATGCAGTTGGTGATAGTTGGGCCTGAACCGGTGCAGTAGATTGCCCCACCGAAAGGCAATGTATAGCTGCCGAACTGCTCTTTGAGGCCGTGTCCATTGGTAATGGTAAACCCGTCCACAACAGAATTTGCATCTTCGTTGCTGTGGAAACAAAACCCACGGTGTGGGTCGGCTCCTGTGCCGTTGCAGTTGATGATTGTTGCAGCAATAGTATTTGGGTCGTTGGGGTCGATGCTTCGCACTGTGATGGCTTTGCCCAGAAAGTCAATATCGCGGTTGCCATCGCCGGTATATGTGCCGGGGGCAATAATAACCACATCACCGTCAACGGCGGCATCAATGGCGGCCTGAATGGTCGCGTACTCGTCTGGAACCAGGCGAGTTGCTGCTGGTGCTAACGCTGCGGTAAGCAACAGCACAACAAGATTTAAGAGAATTGTCTTTTTCATTTTTTGCTCCTTTCCAAACTTTATGATAAATATATTATGACGGCACAGGCAACGCACCTATACCCGATTTACGTAAGTTGAGTCTGTTTTGAGCCGGCTAAAGCAAACCTGTAACTTTCGAAAGCAGGTTCGGTATGAAAGAGACACGAATTATGATGACGACCAAAAATATTATGATAATTTTTTTAGCCTGCCTTCGCTCTTAATCTAATATGATTTTACCACCAAAGCCATTGCTTTTGCAAACATTTTTTGCAATTTTTCAAAAATTTTTTTGCCATAAAATCGACCGGTTCGAGTAACCTTAAGGGATTCTTATTGCAAACGATTGAATAGTTACCATAATGTGAACATCGAGGACGAAAAGGGCCAAAGGGGAACTTAAGATATCCATTAGGAAAAACTGAAAATGAAGGAATTCGCTCGGCTCACACTGGTCGCGACGCTCTTTTGTTTGCCTTTTCTGCATAGCGGCTGTTTGAAAGCCTCCAAAAGCGGCGTTTTCGGCACTGAAAACACTCTTCACACCAGTTATGAAATCCCTTCTGCATCGCCGGCTTACGAAAGAGCAGTCAATGAATCTGCACGGGACATTCCCGTAGCTTACGATGTGGACGTCGTGGTCATCGGCGGAACAGCCGGTGGAGTGGCTGCGGCTGTCGAAGCCGCACAGAAAGGAGCGAAAGTCTTTCTCGCAGCGCAGCGGCCATACCTCGGCGAGGACATCTGCGGCACATATCGCCTGTGGCTTGAGCCGGGCGAAGAGCCGACTTCGCCGCTTGCCAAAAAGATTTTTGCCAGGTCACCCGCCGCACCGCGGGTGAGAAAGGGAATCGCTTTCACGTACCAGGCGGACAAACCGTCCGCCGGCGTTCATAAAGACACCCAGCCGCCATCACTGCTTACCGATGGTAAGTACCAAAGTGCAAGTACACAGAGCGTCCAGTATGACGGCGATGTTACTATCACCGCTGATTCGGGCAAAGAACATAACGTTCGCAAGATTACCGTGATGGCCTATCAGCGTCGGAATCGGAGCATTGGTGATGACTTTGAAGTCCAAAGCGTAGAAATTTTAGTCAGCAACGATAAGCAGCAGTGGAAAAAGGTTGCCGTTATCAACAATAAGATGGCGGGCAAGGCCTTCGATGAGCCATGGGGGCCGATTCAATTATCAGCTCTCGTGACTGAGAAGACGCGCTACGTGAAACTTTTTGTCAAAAAAAGCGAAGATGTCAACCGAGTGCTTCTGGGCGAGATTGTTATCGAGGACAACCAGCCACCCGCTGCGCCGGACGATAACCTTCGTACACCTCCGACGCCGATGCAGGTCAAGCGCACGCTGGATGAGGCGCTGCTCGAAGCAGGCGTCCAGTTTTTATTTGGCTGCTATGCGACGGACGTGCTTCGCGATGCGAGCGGCAACGTTGCGGGCATCGTTATGGCGAACCGTTCCGGGCGACAGGCAGTCAAGGCCAGGGTCATAATCGATGCGACGCCGCGGGCGGCGGCTGCGCGAATGGCGGGCGCGGCCTTTCAGCCGTATCCAGCCGGGCCACAAACTTTTAAGCGCATCGTTGTCGGCGGCGAGGTCCGACGTGGCCAAGGCATCCAGGCACGAAAGATGCCCACGCCAGTCCCGACCAGGGACGGCCCCGGGCGCGAGGCCATCGAATACACGCTCAAAATTCCTATGAAGGACGGCTCCTTTGCGTCCTTTGCTGAAGCCGAACAAATCGCCCGCGACAAAACCTGGCATCCGGAACAAGGGGATGCTTCAGAGGTGCTCTTCCAGGTGCCGCCCGACCCGATGAAGGGAAAGAAAACTTTAGCCGGCGGCTGGCCCGGCGCAAAAAAGGTCAATCTGGATGTGCTCCGACCTATGGGCATTAAACGTCTGTTCGTGCTTGGCGGTTGCGCGGATATATCGCGCGATGCCGCAGAGAAGCTGCTTCGGCCTTTGGAACTGATGAAAGCGGGCAGTCGCATCGGCGCTGCGGCTGCTTCAGAGGCAAAGCGTATACGAAGGCCGCGTAACGTGAGACTACGGGGAGAGCCGATCACGCTCGTCACTTCGGGCGACATTCGAGAGAATTTGACCGGCATACGTCCGACACAAGCCGGACTTGCGACCGTTCCTGCCAACAAGCGGGCACTGCCCATCCTCGGCGAAGCTGATGTAGTTGTCGTCGGCGGCGGCACCGGCGGGGCACCCGCCGGTATCGCTGCGGCACGGCATGGGGCTAAAACTCTCGTGATTGAGTATCTACACGGCCTTGGGGGAGTGGGCACGCTTGGCCTCATCGGCAAATACTATCACGGTTATCGTGTGGGCTTTACCAGTGAAATCGATGAAGGGCTGGCAAGTTTCGGAGATAACGGCAGTAGAAGCGGCCAAGCGTGGAATGTCGAATGGAAAATGGAGTGGTATCGCCGTGAGCTGCGCAAGGCCGGCGCGGATATCTGGTTCGGGACGCTCGGCTGCGGCGCATTCGTGGAGAACGGGCGCGTCAAGGGCGTCATAGTCGCAACGCCGCAGGGACGAGGCGTGGTACTTGCAAAGGTTGTCATCGATTCGACCGGCAATGCCGACATCGCCGCTGCAGCCGGCGCAGCGTGCGTCTATACCAACGGCTCCGGCGTCGCAGTCCAGGGTGCGGGACTTCCTCCACGAAAAATCGGCGCCCGCTATACCAATACCGATTGGACATTCATCGACGATGCAGATATTATCGATACGTGGCGTGCTTTTGTCGTCGCTAAGAAAAAGTTCAAAGGTGCCTATGACCTGGGCCAGTTGATAGACACGCGCGAACGCCGCCGAATCGTCGGCGACTTTATTATGTCGCCAATGGATATCTCCAACGACCGGACATACCCTGATACTGTGGTCATCGCCAAAAGCGATTTCGATTCGCACGGCTTTACGATACATCCGGCGTTCCTGCTCAAACCCCCGGGCAGGAAAGATATAATCGTTAACGTCCCCTACCGCTGCCTGCTTCCCAAAGGGCTGGATGGTATTTTAGTTACGGGGCTGGGCGTCAGTGCCCACCGTGATGCGATGCCGGTTATACGGATGCAGGCCGACATCCAGAACCAGGGCTACGCGGCGGGCGTGGCGGCGGCAATGGCCGCCAGAACCGGCAAGCCCACCCGTAACATCGACATCAAGGCGCTTCAGAAACACCTCATCGAGAAAGGTAATCTACCGGAGAGGGTTCTGACGGACAAAGATTCGTTTCCGTTGCCCAGAGAAAAGATTGCACAGGCCGTGAAACGCGTTGTCAATGACTTTGAGGGACTTGAGATAGTTCTTACCCAGCCGCAGGATGCGATGCCGCTTCTTCGAAACGCTTACAAAACTGCCGACAGTGAAAAGGCCAAACTTGCTTATGCCCATATCCTTGGTATGTTGGGCGATGCAACGGGAACCAAGACTCTACTCGATGCGGTCAGCTCGGCCGAATGGGACAAAGGCTGGAATTTCACGGGTATGGGTCAATACGGAGCGAGTCTTAGTCCGCTCGACAGTTTGATAGTTGCTTTAGGGCGCACGGGCGATAAGCGAGGGCTGGGTGCCATTCTTGAAAAGGTCGAACAGCTCGACACCAAAAGTGAATTTTCACATTGCCGGGCGGTTGCGATGGCACTTGAGACACTGGGCGATGCCGCCGCCGCCAGACCGCTGGCGGAACTTTTGAAAAAGCCCGGCATAATGGGGCACGCTTTTACCGAAATCGAGGATGCGAGGCTTCGGACGCCGGCCGGTGGGAGCGACACGCTGACGCGAAACCGCTCGCTGCGTGAGCTGATTCTGGCGCGGGCTTTGTATCGTTGTGGAGATTACGAAGGCCTCGGCGAAAAGATTCTGAATCAATACGCACGTGACCTTCGAGGCCACTACGCCCGCCACACCCACGCCATACTGAAAGGGAAAAAGTAGAGATGCTTTAACACAGATTTAAGGAGAGAAAAAAATGTCAGGAGAATATCGTTTTTCGTTTGGGCCGTGGAATATTCACGAGGGTGCTGACCCGTTTGGGCCAACGGTCAGGGACACTATTGAATTTGGCAAGAAGCTCAAAATTTACAAGCAACTCGACCTTGCACAGTGATAGTCGGTGAGTTTGTGCAAATAAGATGGTAAAAGCTTCTTATAAAGGATGGATATGGCCAGTCCAAAAACTGCTTTGAGTTTCGGTGCTCACCCTGATGATGCGGAGTTTTTCTGTGTGGGGACACTTGCACTGCTTCATAAAAAGGGCTGGCAGATTCACACTGCCACGATGACGCCTGGGGACTGCGGGCACGGTGGAATACAACCGTGAAGAAATCAGCAGGATTCGCAAGGCCGAAGCCGCCAAATCCGCAAGCATATTAGACGGCAGCTATCATTGCCTCGAATGCGACGATATTTTTATTATGTATGACAGACCAACGTTGCTCAAAGCCATTGAGCTAAGTAGTTTAGAAAAGAGAAAGGAAATGGAAATGGCCACAAAGGACCCTGAATTTCACTGGCAGAACAAAGTTATCAATTTCACCCAGGTCGGAGGTATTGAGACCTCTGTTCTGGACAACGGCCTGGGTAAAGGAACACGAATCGCCTGGGTAAACACCGGCTCCGGTCTTCGATATAAGGTGGTTATCGATAGAGCATTGGATATCGCCAACGCCTTCTACAATCAGCACAGTCTCGCCTGGCTCAGCCACGTCGGCGTAACCTGTCCCCGGCCCGACGCCAACCGGGGACTGGAATGGCTCCGCTCTTTCGCCGGCGGCTTGTTGACGACCTGCGGCCTGACTCATATCGGTGGGCCTGAAACGGACGAGTTCGGTGAGCGCGGCTTACACGGGCGGGTCAGCAACATCCCAGGCCAGGTCGAATCAATTGTTCAGCCGGACCTGATGGCGGCAAAGCCGGAAATGAGTATAACGGGGGTTATGAAAGAGTCTCGCGTATTCGGGCCGAACCTTGAACTGAAACGTACTATATCAAGCACCCTCGGCGAACCGGCCATTAGAATTCACGATGTTGTAACTAATGTCGGCAATACACCGGCGCCTCATATGCTCTTATATCATTGCAACTACGGCTGGCCCTTGGTTGACGAAGGCACGGATATTATATGGAAAGGAAAATGCGTCTCTCGCGGTCTGGATATGGATAATGCCATATTCAACAGCAGGCACAATTTCCGAAAATGCCAGAGGCCGCGCAACAGTCACAAAGGTGGCGGAGAAGCCTGCGGCTTTATCGATGTAGCGCCAGACAAAAAGGGTGTTTGCACCGTCGGCCTTTACAACCGGCGGCTCGGCCTTGCGCTTGTTCTGGAATATAAGAAGAAGCAATTACCCTGGCTGAGCAATTGGCAGCACTGGGGTCCCGGCGAATACGTTACGGCACTGGAACCGGGAACAAATCCACCAATCGGCCAGAGTAAAGCGAGAAAACAGAAGGAACTAATTCACCTCGCCCCGGGAAAGAGCAGAACTTACGAGCTGAAAATGACGGTTTTAACCGATGAAAGACAAATCAAGAGTTTTCTAAAGACCGCAGGTCAATAATTATGGCAGAGTATATATTCACCGGTTTTGGATTCGGGCCAATCCAGGGCGGGCTGTTCGTCAAGGAAGCATTTCAAAGCGGCAATTTTGCGCGGATAGTTGTATCTGAGATTGACAGCAGAGTTGATTCGGCCTACAATGCCGGCGAACAGGTTTGGAAACGATTTATTTTAGAAAGGATTTATTATGGATTTTGAGCAGAACAATAATTTATCAGAGCCAACACAACCGTCCGCCACGGGCGGATCAAAGCCAATACCAGGCGTGGGTCAAAGCGGGCCGCCAGTAAAAACGCCAAGGAAAGGAAGCGGCTGGAGAATCTTCTGGGGCATCGTCTTGGCGATGTCGGTTATGGCAAATATCGCACTATTTCTGATACTAATGGGCGTAATTGCACTCTTTGCGACAGGGCCAAGAGGTCTCCTTAACGAAGAAGTCATACGAAAGGGGCCGAGAAAAAATAAAATTGCGGTAATTTCGGTGGAAGGCATAATATACGGCGAACAAGCTAAAGATGTGTACAGGCAGCTAAATGCGGCCCGGCAGGATAAGCGGGTAAAGGGATTGATTGTTCGCGTAAATTCACCGGGCGGAACAATCTCAGGCAGTGACCAAATCTACAAGGAAATCCTGAAGTACCGCCAGGAAACGGGCAAGCCGGTCGTTGCATTTATGCAGGGCGTCGCCGCCTCGGGCGGTTATTACACGTCGGTTGCATGCGAGAAAATCATAGCTGAGCGAACTACAATTACCGGTTCGATCGGTGTGATATTTGGACATTTTGTTTTGCAGGAATTGTTGGAAGAGAAGCTTGGCATTAAGCCAATCACTATCACGTCGGGCCCGAAAAAAGATTGGCCGAGTATGTTCAAACCATTTACGGAAGAACAACAGCGATATGTGGAAGACAAGCTAATCAAGCCTGCGTATGATACATTTGTGCAAGTTGTTGCTGAGGGACGCCCTGAACTTACGGTGGATGACGTGAAGGGCTTGGCTGACGGCGGTATTTTTGGTGCGCTGGAAGCAAAGAAAGAAAAGCTAATAGATGAGATTGGCTATCTGGATGAGGCAATAGAGCTGGTTAAGGAATTGGCGGAGATTGACAAGGCCCGGGTAGTGGAGTATCACAAGCCATTCTCTTTGACCGGCTTTTTAAGCTACCGCAAGCCAAACTTCCTGAAAATCGACAGGACCACGCTGTACGAGTTTAGTACCCCGCAGGTATTGTATCTCTGGAGCGCATATTAACAGCCCCCAGCGCAGGAAGAAATGAGCGATGCAGGGCTCGAACCTGCGACCTGCTGATTAAGAGTCAGCTGCTCTACCAACTGAGCTAATCGCCCCTGACTGCCGGCAAATTCCCGCCTACTTTACATCCAACAGACCGGCATTGCAAGAAAATTAACGGTAAGCTTTACCATTTTCTCCATCATTATTTCGCTAAAGATATGAAAATGACAGAAGCGGACATATATATTGCGCACCGGAAGTAATGCGCTTCCCCCCTGACTTGGGCACGGTGATGGCGCGCAGGAAATGGCAACGGCTTTTCACATAAGGCCCGGGTTGGCTGAAAAGACTGCCGTCTCCCCTTTTCTCCCAACACTCATCTACTGTTCAGATGTCTGGATGCCAACAGTGAACGTTCTAATCACTATTTCGTTTGGCGCGTGTCACCAAGGCGAACGACAGCGTATGCCAATACCCCGAACAGCCCGGTCAGAAGCACAATCACTATCCAGATACCTGAACCGCGGTTCCGCTCGCGTATATCCTTATAGACCCAGACCGCCAAAAGGATGTGGACAATGAAAAGCACGATGAGTAACAGATGCGGCTTTCCCTTCCGATGGTGCTTGGAGTGCTCTTGTGGTCTTCGCTGGTGCTCAAGCTCAATCCTTCGTTTCTCCAGCTCAAGCTCTCGCATTCTTTCCTGGAATCCCAATTCCGCTTCTCGCTCTTCCAGCTCCAACTGCATACTGCGCAGATGCATCTCGCGTTCCACGTCCTCTCCCGGCTCAGGCTCCTGGGCAAACGCCGCTGTTGAGACAAACATAGTCATTAACACAATGCTTAAAACATATCGCTTCATCTCATATCTCCTGTTAAATCCATTTACAAAACATAACAGCTTATTCTACAGAAAAACCTTTGTGATTTCCAAACTTATATTTCGGCCATTCCGCTGCTCCACTGAACTTTTTCCCCCACTAAGATACCCAATCTACCTGGCAACCGCAACTACCTTGCGTATTTCCCGTCAATTTTTCTGCCACTCAACGTCGTAGCACAATACTGCTGTCATTGATATAGCTTGAATCCTGAAGCAGGCACACATCCGTTAATGGTACAAAATAGTTTTTTTCATTAAAGTTTCAGATTTGTCGTACGATAAAGAGCATAGAAGAATGTTATTTGACAATTGCTTAAGGGGGTACACTATGCAAGTTGACGGAGTAAGCCTTGGAAATGCCTATGGTTTGCAAAAGGTAACCGGCAAAGACAAACCTCCGGAAGGACCGTCTGGCCAACAGCCGCTAAGCGGTGAAGTTGCTGATGTCAGCGGTGATGAAACGAGCGGCGAAGAGGAAAAAGGCGTTGTCCGTCTGCTGCTGGAAGGACATTTCAAGGGTGTGGCGGATGTGCGGCTTCGCATCAACTTCAACGATGAGCTGACTGCGATTGAGGCCGCCCAAATGCAGGCGGTGACGGAGGAGAAGATGGGCGGCGTTCTGGAATCGGTCGGCGGCGCCGTTGGTTCGTTCCTCGCGGACAATGAGCTGACGGAAGAGGAGTCGGCCGCCGTCTCGGAAGCTAAAGACAGTTTCCTGCAGGCCGTGAACGAGGCGGATGACCCGGCCGGTGCCGTAGCGGACGCCTTTGCAATATTCCTGGAGCTGCTTCAAGCACTCGTTCCCCCCCTACCGCAAGTAGAAGCCGAAGATGTCCCGCCACCTGATGACGGCGGACAAGATGTCCCCCCCGCTGATGACGGCGGGCAAGAGCCAGGAACCGGCGGCGATACCGACCCGATACCGCTGGCCGAAGCAGGGCCGGATTGGGAAGGATTTATCGAGAATTTGCAGTCTTCTTTTTCGGGCGCGATGGACGACCTTACCACTGCCGTCAGCGCCGCTAATGTCCTGCCCCCGTTGTCCGAGCCAACTGGAAACGGCGTAGCTTACGATAAGTTCCTCGCCATTTATAACGAAATGCGCGGCATTGTACCGGATACCCTAAACTCAGAGATATAGACTTTTCGTCATTCTGAGCGCAGCGAAGAATCTCGTCCTAACTAAAAACTAAGCACTAAAAACTCAAAACTAATAAATGCCCTCCCCCACCCCGCGCGGTGGGGGTCACTCCAACCAATCCTCTAATCAACTAATCTACTGTATTTGATTCGGGAAAGATTTTCATCGGGTTTCGGTTTTCGGAACACAAATAAATGCTCGTGCATTATCAAGTAAAAAGGTATCCTGGGTTTTTGTTTGACGGGAATCGCAGTCTTGGGTATTGTATAGTTTAGTGTGCAATGCAGGATACCTGAACCATTAAGTGTGGTGGTAAATACATGGCAAAAAAAGAAAAAACTGTAATCACAGGGAAAATGATTGAGATTAAAAGATCCTTGGCTCGCCATGAAATAGTAAAAAAGGTCGTCAATGCCTTCATCAAAACGGAATATCGTAAAAAAGGAAAAGGTGTGGTGTTCCGATATCCTGTAGAAAATCTCCCGGACGGACAAGTGCTTTATATTGTCAGGCCAGGACATAAAAAGAACTTTGATTTTAAGGTAGATGTTGCCACGAGTTATGGGGTTGGGAGCGGAAGTCATGAGGAGATCGCTTTGGATTTGAGAAAAAAGAATCTTAAGAACCCCAAGAAATTCAAGAAACTATGGCAAGCTATTGCTGAAATATATCATTGCAAAGAGAACGATGTTGATGTTATATTAAAAAAGTATAGAGGGCTAAAAAGACCATTCAAAAGCGGCGGAAAACCTGAACCACTTTTGAAGGTTATAAAGTGGTTGTTTATTATGGAGGATATTTTCTACTGGGATGGTGAAGGGCGTACGTTTTTGTTTAACTACTTTGGGTATGTAGCAAATGAACGCAACAAAAGTAGGCTTAAGGAAGCATTAGACAAGGTGAAGAAAGATCCAAATAGACTGAAAAGCTTTATGAAAAAATGTGAGATTGAATGGGTGATGTACGAGAGATAAATTATAGCTATGAAGAAATACTTAAATAAAGTTTTTCTAAAAGACATTATAGAACTTTTGAGAGAGCTGCCTGATGAATGCGTTGACATGGTTTTTGGCGATCCTGATTATAATGTTGGAATAAAGTACGGCGATAAATCCTATACCAAAACTTTTGATGAATATATTGAATGGTACCTTGAATTAGCCAAGGAATCTCTCCGGGTGCTTAAAGACACTGGAAACATGTTTTTAATAAACTACCCGAAACAAAATGCACATTTACGGGTTAAATATTTAGATGGTGCCTGCCATGAAGTTTCAGACTATGTTTGGATTTATAATACAAACGTCGGCCATTCTCCCTGTCGGTTTACTACTGCCCACAGAAGTATCTTACACTGCAGAAAGACAAAGGATAACAAGTTTTATAAAGACAATGTGGCTGTTCCCTATAAAAATCCCACCGATAAACGGATTTTGCAGAACTTAGCCAATGGCTCAAAGGGAAGAATGCCTTATGACTGGCTTTATTTTGATTTGGTAAAAAATGTAAGCAGAGAGAAAACATTTCACGCCTGCCAGATTCCACAGAAACTTTCTGAGACGTTAATTAAATCCTGCACTATGCCTAAGGATATTGTTTTAATTCTTTTCGGTGGTAGTGGCTCAGAAATAGAAATATGTAAACTTCTTAATAGGCAATATATATCTGCCGAGATTGATAAAAAATATTATGCAATAATCGTTGATAGGTTGAGAAAAGGTAAAATCGATGAAAAACACCGGCTAAAAATGAAAAAAGGAGGAATAAGAAATAATGAACTACAGCTTACATTTTTAGAGGATTATTAGGAGCTGGCTAATAGCTGCTCTTGTGACGTCCGAACCAGATCAAGAAAAACATCAGTCGCAGGATTTGTGATTATTTCAACTTTCATTTTTTATCCTCTCCTCAAACGCTTCAATTGCCTCATCCCAACTCCCAAACGCAAATTCCGCGAGTTCGTCCATCGTAGCGTCAACGGCGGTATGGTCAAACTCTCTATTAAGAAACTCCTGAAATTCAGGGTCGTCTACATATTTTTCCGCTATTTGATTCATACTGTTGATTATGGATCATTTACTGGATTTTGTCAAATAAAGAGAGTGAATTTTTATTGATGCTTATTGCTCGACTACCTCTAAGTAGGGCTTGCTGAATAAATGATAACTTCTTTGTTTACAGTTAGATACCTTTGTGT
>CAZWKM010000021.1:0-12897 GCA_964634165.1 uncultured Pirellulales bacterium
ATAAAGGCAGATTAGGCAATATGATTTCGGGAAAGATATATGATTAACCGCGGAGAACACGGTCCTTGGGACTCCGCCGTAAGGCGTCCCCGAGTGGACTTACGGAGAGAACGCAGAAAATAACCAATAATCAATTTTATGGAGTGAACAATGGCGCATAAATTCATTAACGAAGTCGGGCCGGGAGAGACAATCGATGATGTTTATATGGTATCAGACCCGATTTTACGAAGCACAACGCGAGGCGATTTGTATATAGCAATGTTTCTCTCAGACAAGACCGGGCAAATGAACGGGCGAATGTGGCAGGCAACGGAAACGGTTTATAAAGCGCTGCCGAAGCCGGGCTTTGTCCATATACAGGGAAGAAGCGAGCTTTATCAAAACAAGCTGCAAATCATTGTAAATAACGTCAGCGTCGTCGATGCAAAGGACGTTCGCATTGAGGATTTTCTGGCGCGAACGGACAAGGACACCGACCAGATGTTCGAGGAGGTAAAAAAGATTGTAGGCCGGATAAAAAATCCGCAGTTAAAGGCGCTGGTCGGAGAATTCCTAACTGATGCCGGGCTGATGGAGAAATTCCGCAATGCACCAGGCGGGGTGAAATTGCATCATAATTATCTCGGCGGGCTGTTAGAGCATACCTGTAATATGCTGCGAGTAGCTGTTGCGATACTGCCGTTGTACGAACAAGTGCAGGCCGATTTGGTCCTTGCCGGGATTTTTCTTCACGATATCGGCAAGACCGAAGAGTTGTCGTACGATATGGCCTTTTCATATACGGATTCAGGCCAATTAATCGGACATGTCGTGCAAAGTTTACTTATGGTAAATGAAAAAGTTGCTACGCTGAAGGCCAGGGGAACACAGATTGAGCCAACAGTTCTGGACGCTATTGGGCACATTATTCTGTCTCACCACGGTCAATATGACTTCGGTTCGCCGAAGCTGCCGGCTATGGCTGAGGCCTTTATGGTTTATTATATTGACGATTTGGACGCCAAGATAAGTCAGGTAACGGCGGCGATTGACAGCGAGGTAAGCGATTCAAACTGGACCGCCTGGAAAAACGCCCTGCAGACGCGGCTTTATAGAAAGCGGCTAATCCAATAGTGAATCGTGATTTGACGCCTTTAGTTGCGGTTCGCATCTGAAATTTTTTTTTGGATTTACCCAAAAATCCTTTGAATTTGCGTCAAGATGTGATAAAGTAAGGTTTGTACTTAGATATTTGGCTAATTAGCTAATTACGAAAATGAACGCAATTTTCAGAGCACTAAACGATGCCACAAGAAGGAGGATTTTAGAGATGCTCAAAGACCGCGATATGGCCGCTGGTGAGATTGCTGACAGATTTGATATCAGCAAACCCAGCATCTCGCGTCACCTGGACTTACTCAAACAGGCTGATCTGGTCATAGCCATGAAAAACGGTCAGTTCGTTTACTATTCGCTGAACACAACCGTCCTTGCCGACGCCGTTAGTTGGCTGCTCAGCTTAAAACAAAAAAGGAAAGGGTAGATTTATGAAGGCACGCGAATTCATAAAGAAAGAATGGCTGCAGATACTGATTTTAGCTGTTCCGTTCGTATTTTTGATTTTCTTCTGGGACAGATTCCCCCAGCAGATCCCAACGCACTGGAACCTCAAAGGCCAGGTCGACGACTATTCGAGTAAGACCTTCGGTCTGCTGCTGGCACCGGTTATGAACGTTTTTATATGCTGTTTGTTTTTTGTCCTGCCAAAGATAGACCCGAGGGGGAAAAACTATGACCTTTTCAAAGGCCCATTTAAGATAGTTCGAATTTCGATAACACTTTTTGTTGCCGCAATCTTTTTTGTTATTGCTTTCGTGGGTCTGGGCCACAAACTTAGTGTGGCCAAGATTTCGCTCTGCGGTGTCATTCTGCTGATGTTAGTAATGGGCAATTACATTGGCAACGTAAGACCAAACTGGTTTGTCGGCATTCGAACACCCTGGACGCTGGATAATCCTGAGGTCTGGCGCAAAACTCATAGAATGGCTGGCAAACTCTGGGTGGTAAGTTCGGTGGTAATGCTTTTGTTGGGAATAATTGTGCCGATTGGGGTGTTCGGCGTTCTTTTCTTTATTTATATTATAACGTTTATCGCGTTAATTCCGGCGGTATATTCCTATTTGCTGTTCAGGAGAGGTGCTGAATAGGGTCTCGAAATCAGTCCGGCCGGGCTCCCCCCCAAGGAAAGTTAGCCTGGCCGGGGCGTTCTTCATAATTCAACTCTGCCGTGCACGGCTTTATCCACTGTCCTGTTGATAGCTATCGACCGTCCTAAAGCAAATTAGCTATGTTTTTATCGGAAGTGTGACAACAGTATGTCACACCTTGTGAAAAAATCTGCAAATCAGGCGGGGAATGCTGCGATTCTCGTATTTCGTTTAACGAACAACGAGCAATGAAATATGGGATTAGATGCTTTGCGTAGAGACTCGTTTGAGGACGATGCCGGAAAATCGCCAGATTTTCTCGAACTGCTCATGGGACATCAAAATTCTGCCGAGAACGGGGTCGGCGATAGTAACCATCCGGTCCGAGACTTCAAGGACGGCGACGCAGTGGTCCAACAGAAATGCGTCCCTCACCACGGCTAACGTAATGCCTGCATTTCTGAGCTGAGCAATCGAGTCGAAGCGACGGTACCGACATTTCAGGCCGTCGGCGCCATAGCGATTCTTGAGCGCTGTGTAAAGACAGCGGGGAAGCGTGCCCGCAACGGGACTTGAGTGAGAAAGTACCGCTATTTCTCCCTCGCTGGCAGCCAGGCCCAATTTTCCAAGAGCGGTTACCGCCGCGGCAGGGCCACAGGTATAATCTGTGGTCTGGTAGCAGATGCCGTTGGAATTAACAATTGTTTTAAGATTCGAGAGGTCGTCCTTAATCAAAGCCGGTACAAGAAAAGGCAAAACCGAAAACCACACTACAACCACAGCCATCAAGACGCCGATTATGAGCTTCTCGCATTTGCGAGGCAGACGCGACAGCGGCGTGGTCAAGCCCATTGTAGCGGCCAGAGCTAAAATGATGAATCTTACCCGTCCTGCTGTAATCCACGAGAACGGCGGTACAAAGACCAGCGCATTATTGTACTTGGCCAGTACCAGCATCGCGATGAGCAGAGAGGGGAGAAAATAGCCCAACGTCCAGTAGGGCTTTCGAAGACCTGAAAACACCCTGCCAAGAAAAATGCCTAACAGGGCTATCTGTATAACACCTATAGTTTCAAGCCATGGATTCATCTGCACCACCTTCCCCCGAACTACACTTTTTGTGTATAAACATTGTACCAGATTAGGATTCAGGAATCAAGAGAATTGCCAGAAAGCTGAAAACAAAATGGTGGGATGGTGAAATGGACCGTCCAATCATCATTTATCGTCCTATAATTTCCTTGATTATAATCCAGCAGCCCGTATCACGGCCATCTTGGCCGTGTTTCGCGGGCTGGAAGCCCGTGATACGGAAGGCGGTGGTTTTAGCAGAAAGCAGGTGATAATGCTTTTCTTTTTTTCAGCTTTTCCCCGCTTGAAGCCGTAATCTCCGGCTAAACTTGTGCCTGCGTAAGCAGGTAGCCAAGAAAAAAGGCCATAAGTTCCGACCCAATCGGGACTCACAGTCCTATACTAAACGTTTGTCATTCCCGCGGAAGCGGGAATCTATTTCATTTAAGATTAGATTCGCAATAATCCCCCCTTATGTTATTGCGAGCGCAGCACGGCAATCTCTATTTCTTCCTGAAAACAATAATCAATATTCAATAGAAAATAGTCAATTGGAAACGCCTAACAGCCAGTGATTGGCAAATATGGCAAAGTCCACGAAGTCCACATCACCATCCGGTTCGAAATCACCTGCAATCGGGAATACCTCGTCTGCGCCCATATCCACCCGGCCGTATGCAACACGGGGCTGGCGGTCAACATCGACCTGGCCGCTGTAGTCACCACCCGGGTCCCCGGCATTAATGCAAGGCGAATAGCCCCGCAGATGTACGTTGTCCTCTTGGTCGTCAGCCGTACCCGGTATTCCATCCAGGCCATTCGGCCCAATAAACAGCGGGTCCTCATCGATATTCCCCGTGCCTCCCCAGCCGCCCTGAACGTCGCAGTAGGTAACAGTTGCCGAACTCGTGTCACTGACGTATAGCTGTGGCCCACTTGGAGCGGAATTGCCCCAGAGGATACAGTTGGTCAGCGTCGGGCTGCTGTCGAAGTCGTTGGACATCCCGCCGCCGTCTTTACCTGCCGAGTTTCCGCTGAACGTGCAATTGGTCAGCGCTGGACTGCTGCCATCGTTCCACATCCCGCCGCCACTGGAACTGGATGCTGAGTTTCCGCTGAAGGTGCAGTTGGTAATCGTCGGGCTGCTGTCGACGTTGGACATCCCGCCGCCGTCATCACCTGCCGAGTTTTTGCTGAACGTGCAGTTGGTAACCGTCAGGCTGCTGTCGAAGTTCTCCATCCCGCCGCCGGCATTTGCCGAGTTCCCGCTAAAGGTGCAGTTCGTTACCATTGGGCTGCTGTTGCTGTCGTTGTACATCCCGCCGCCTTCGCCGCCAGCCGAGTTTCCGCTGAAGGTGCAGTTTGTCAGCGTCGGGCTGCCGGAGTCGTTGACCATCCCGCCACCGATGTCCACGGCTGAATTCCTGCTGAAAGTGCAATTGACCACCGTCGGGCTGCCGTACTCCCCGTTGTACATCCCGCCTCCGCAGTCGTATGGATAAAGGTCATCACCCATGTACCTGGCATTGCCGGCGGTAATAGTAAAGCCATCGAGGACGGCTGTGGCGGTGGTCCCGCTGCCGGTAACCACGTGGTAGCTGTTCTCACTTCGAGTTGGTTCAGTCAATAAATCGCACGGGTCGTTCACATCGATATCGTTGCCATCAAGGTCGCCGCTGAGGATAGTTTCGTACGTATTCGGGTTACGCTCCTCTAAGCTGCTCTCTCCCCCTCCAAACCCACCGTAGATAGCTACGCCGTTGAGCAACTGGAACGTAGCTTCACGGTCGCCGGTGCCCGGTCCATCACCATCCACATCGCCTAATGCCACATCAGAACTGTATGAATTACCCAGCCTCTGCCCACTGTCGCTAAAATTACCTTGCCCGTCATTCAGCCATACCATGTTGGGCTGATTATAATTCGCCACGAATGCATCGAGGTCTTCGTCTCCGTCCACATCACCCAACTCCACATCCTCACTGTATGAATTACCCAAGCTCTGTCCACTGTCGAAAAAAATACCTTGCCCGTCATTCAGCCACACCTTGTTGGGCTGATTATAATTCGCCACGAATGCATCCAAGTCTCCGTCACCATCCACATCGCCTAATGCCACATCAGAACTGTCTGAACTACCCAGGCTCTGCCCACTGTCACTAAAGTGCCCCTGCCCGTCATTCAGCCATACCATGTTGGGCTGATTATAATTCGCCACGAATGCATCGAGGTCTCCGTCACCATCCACATCACCCAACTCCACATCAAGACTATCTGACGTGCCCAGGCTATGGCCGCTGTCACTAAAACGCCCCTGCCCGTTATTGACCCATACCTTGTTGGGCTGACTATAATTTGCCACGAATGCATCGAGGTCTCCGTCACTGTCCACATCACCTAACTCCACATCTTGACTGTTTGAACTGCTAAGCCTCTGTCCACTGTCGCTAAAACTACCTTGCCCGTCATTCAGCCATACAATGTTGGGCTGATTATAATTCGCCACGAATGCATCGAGGTCTCCGTCTCCGTCCACATCACCCAAATCCACATCAAGACTATCTGAAGTGCCCAGGATCTGACCGCTGTCGACAAAATTACCCTGCCCGTTATTGACCCATACCTTGTTGGGCTGACTATAATTTGCCACAAATGCATCGAGGTCTCCATCTCCGTCCACATCGCCTAATGCCACATCAGAACTGTCTGAACTACCCAGGCTCTGCCCACTGTCACTCAAGAGCCCCATCCCATCATTCAGCCATACCTTATTGCCCTGATCAGAATTCACGACGAAGGCATCCAGGTCGCCGGGTGTCTGCCCGCCACCCTGGTCGGGCTTATACGTGCCCTTAGCCACCCATATCTCATCCCCGCTTGTAGGCGGCTTATAGAGCGCATCCTGCAGATACTTATAAGCCGTCCCCCAGCTCGTCCCGTCTCCTCCTGTCGAAGCATCCGCATCGACATAGATGGTCCCTCCCGCAGCAATCGTACAGCCAAACCCTAACAAAATTACTGCCATTACCACCCACATTTTTAGATTTCTTTTTTTAGCCATTTTCATCTCCTTGTCCGAAAAATCGTTAATATTTTCCCAACAAATGCGATGTTTTCGTGGAGGAAAGCTTGCCAGCAAGCAAAAAGAGGCCTTCTCACCCATCCTGCCATCATATATCAAACTAACGCCATTTTATATAATTGGGAGAAAATATCAAGCAAATTATCGCAGTTTTTGTGTTCTTTTTCGTCAATTAAGCCACAAGCCACAGGCCACGAAATAAATCTGTGTCAATCTGTGTTAATCCTGTCTAAAAAACTCTCTGCGACCTCTGCGCTCTCGGCGGTTAAATTTCTTTCCTTCACGCAATACGAATATTAAATCCGGCAGATTGGGAATTGATGATTGACGGATTTGGATTTATAATCGCCATCAGGATGCGAAACAGAACCAAAATATACACGGTCAGCCAGGTCAATACGCTAATCAAAGTAGTGCTCGAAGAGAGTTTGCCTCCGCGATTGATAGTGCGAGGCGAAATAAGCGACTGGAAGCACCACACAAGTGGGCACTGCTATTTTTCATTGAAAGACGAAAGCGGAATACTGCCGGCCGTTTGCTGGGCGAGCAAGTTCAGAAATGTCAAGTTTTCGCCTGAGGACGGAATGGCAGTTTTAGCGACAGGTCATATCGACGTCTATACGGTTGGGGGTAAGTACCAGCTTTATGTTGACAAGCTGGAGCCGGAAGGTGTTGGCGCGCTGCAGTTAGCATTTGAGCAAATGTATAAACGGCTCAAAGCGGAAGGGCTGTTCGAGGAAAAATACAAAAAGCCGCTGCCGGCGTATCCGGAAAGAATCGGGATATTGACCAGCGAATCGGGGGCGGCGGTGCACGATATAATCGACAGCATTCACAACCGCTGGCCGCCTGCCGGACTGTTTCTCTATCCCGTGCCGGTTCAGGGAGAAGGGGCGGCGGAGAAAATTGCAGCGGCCCTTAGAGATGTAAATAGGCGCAACAAGGAGCTTAAGCTCGATATTCTGATTGTCGGTCGGGGCGGCGGGTCGCTGGAAGATTTGTGGGCCTTCAATAAAGAAGTCCTGGCCAAGGCGATTTTCGATTCGAAAATACCTGTCATAAGTGCGGTCGGCCACGAGGTTGACACCACAATCGCCGATTTGGTTGCCGATGCCAGGGCATCGACACCGACAAAAGCCGGTGTTGTTGCAGTTCCGGATATGCAGGAAGTTTTGGAGCACGTGGACAATCTCAAAAAAAGGTTGGGGTCCCAGCTCAAGTTCCTGGTTTACAGCGCAGAACAACAATCTGATGAGCTGTGCGTCAGGCTGGAAAGTTCAGTAAAACAATTGCTGGCGGAGGCACGTGCGAAGCTGCACGCTGCTTTCCAGCAGATTGTCAAGATTGAGCCGCATCGGCTTTTGGGAAAGAAAGCAGTCGATTTGAATAATTTGGAAAATCAGGCAAATGCAGCAATACAAGCAATCATTAACAATTGTCGGATGCAGCTTACCGCGAAGGAGAATCTCCTGGCCGGCTTGAACCCAAAATCGGTTTTGCAGCGCGGATACAGTATTACCGCCAATAAAAAGACCGGCCTGCTAATAAAATCTTCAGAGGATGTTAGAATCGGGGATTTATTAATTACAGAGCTTGCAGAGGAAAATTTGATTGAAAGTAAAGTGATAAACACGCAAAATAAAAGTAAATAGTTTGGGGTCTATATTTATGGCAAAAAACAAGCAAAAAAATGATATCGGCGAATTGGGCTTTGAAGAGGCAATCAAGGAGCTTGGCAGCATCGTCGGCAGTATAGAGCAGGGCCAAATCCCCTTGCAGGACAGTCTCAAACAGTATGAAAGGGGGATGGCCTTGATAAAGCACTGCAGGACAATATTAGAGAAAGCCGAGAAACGGATTGAGAAAATATCAGAGCCAGACGAAAAATCTCAAAAACGCACGGACAGCGAATAGGAGAAAGCGAAAAACGCAATACGATATACGCAATACGCAATACGCAATACGCAATACGATATGCGAGCGTGGCGGAATTGGCAGACGCGCAAGGTTTAGGTCCTTGTGTCCTTAGGGACGTGGAGGTTCGACTCCTCTCGCTCGCACTTTATTAACAAGGACTTACGACAATTTTGCCTTTTTGGCTACTACCTGATTTTTCTCCTCCGGTGAAAAAATCACACGACTCTTGATCCTACCCCCGCTTCCACTACTTATCGTTTCTCAGGGGCCGGTACCTTAGCGCGGATATCTCGCCGCGGGCCATGAAACTGAGGCCAGTCTTCGGCCACGGCTGAGTTTAAAGCAATCAAAGAAAGGAATAACACGAAAGGGACCTTGACATCCATAGAATCCTGTCCTCCATAGACACGATTCATTTTACATTTATTGAATTAATTACCTGAGCAAACAAGCCTTCCAATTCGATTGATAATATTGAATTTACTCATATATTCTGACCGGCGTCAGAATCTGACTTTTGTCCTTTTTCCTGTTTTTTCCACCGTTGCCTGCATCGTTACTGTGCGGCTTTCGTGCTCGACGACGACCTCATAGTCACCCAGAAAAGCGGATACTTCACAAAGCCCCGAAGCGTCCGTGGTACGCTCCTCCTTCGTCCACCATTGCTTGAAGACCAACTCCTTCCGCATCTTTCCGGCGGGCTTGATTGACCAGTCCTTCCGCCACAGCGCCGCGTTCGGCCTCCAGTGCCGTCCCTCCCAGAAGCCCCACATAACGATACCGTTGAATGACGGATGGCTGAATGTAATCGTCATCACGTCGCGTAGGTAGTCGGCCTGAAGCTGCTCGTCGCTGGTGTCGATGTCGAACTCGGTGAGCTGCAGTGGGACGCCGAACTTCGCAAACCGAGCGTAGACTTTCCAGAGCCCCTCGATCGGACGCAGCGACCCCTCCCGGAAGTGGCCCATGAAGCCGATGCCGTCGGGCCCGGCCTTGTTCTCGAAGAGGTAGCCGATGATTTTCTCATAGGCCTCGATGCGACTGCCCCCGGGCAGGATACTCCCCTCGTTGACCCAGAGCGGTGTCTTGGTCTTCGATCGCGCGTGGCGGATAATCTTCGCATAGATTTCGTTCGAGCCGGTCACGGTCGCTATAGTGCCGTTCCAGCCGATGATGTGGTTGATAGCATCCCACTCGGCAAGGCGTCCCTTAGTAAAGTCGAGCATCTCATCGATGTGGGCTGAAAGCTCAGGCCAAAGCTTCTCCGGGTGCTTGCGGTAATCGGTCGGTTTGTAGATATCGCGGCTGAGCGGCGCCCAGGAAAGGTAATGGCCGCGAATACCGATGTCGTGCGACCGGCAAAATTGGATCATACGGTCCAGCAGCTTTGTGTGCTCGTCCAGCTTGCCCTCCCGAGCCGGCCGGTACCAGTTTTGCCAGCGGAAGCCGGACTCGAACGTCGTCTTGTTAAAGTGCTCGGTGAAAATCTTGCGGTACGTTTTGCCGTTCGTACCTTCGAGCTGGAACGAACGCGGGTTGAGGATGTTGCCGAAACCGAAGGCGTGCCGCTGCTGCAGCACTCGTACCCTCGCGCCACGAATCGGCTTGCTTTGGGCATCGACGACCTGGATCTTTAGCGGTGCTTTGCGGATTTTCTCAATCCTTGCGTGTGCCTCATTCCGCCATTGTGCGTCCGCGTCGCGCCCTTCGTAAGTAACCTGGCCAAAGCAAAGTCCTGCTGCGGCCAATAGAATTAATCCGCTTTTCATGTTAACACTTCTTTCAAAAAACAGACGGTAAATATGAGCTTTACATATCTTGAGTTAATATCCTGGCTCCACAAACACATTCATCTAATCCCCGGATTCTTCACTTATTCTCGTAGTCGCGGGACCGGCGTCACTTGCCCACGCAATATAATCGGCGTGTTGTACGTATGAACAGTTGACCGTACGCTGCGCTGATTGACGCCCGAACGACTTCTCTACCGCTGGGTTTGTCCATGTCAATCACCTTGAGGACGTCACCATTTGCTGCATTTATCACTGCAGCTTCTCCAGCGTGGTTGATTAGGTAGACTTTTCCGTCTGCGGCAAGCGGCGAAGCTTCGTATTTGGCACGGCCGGGCGTCTGGATTGTCCACTTCACCTTACCCGTGCGCGGTTCAACACGCGACAGGCTGTCCCGCAGGTCGCTCAACACGAAAAAGTCGCCATCGTAGAAGGCCGGGGTGGGGACATCGGAGGAAACTTGCCGCACGTCTCGGCTGACCCAGGCAATTGCACTATCGTCGAGAACACCGGTTCCTCTGGGCCGTATGGCGTAAACGGGGGCGTTTTTGGGTGCGCATGCAAGAACGATGTTGTCACCGGCCACCGGAGAGGGGACCAGCCGCCAATGGGTGATGCGCCTGGGATTCCAGGTGCCCCATCGCCACAATTCCCTACCAGTTTCAAGGTCGTGCCCGGTCAGCGCATCACCTCCACCTATCAACAACTGTTGTTTCCCGTCGAAAGAAAACGGAATCGGTGTGCTAAAAGCTTCACGCGACTCCTGCCGGGCTTTACTTGGACGAATCTGACGCCATAGGGTCTTGCCCGTATCAGGAGCTATGGCCAAGAGGTATGATTCGTTCTTCTTATCTTTCAGACCACGACCCTGCACGGGCACATCACGCTGTAATACCTGCACGTACAGTCTTCCGTCCACCAACGTAGGGCTGCCTCCGTAAGTCCACAGGAAGGCAAAAGGCCCGTAATCGTCCTGAATGTTTCGTGCCCACTTACGACGGCCGTTCACCTCGAAGCATACCAGGTCACCGTTGCCGTAGAGAAAAACCACGAGCTTACCGTCAGTAACCGCAGAGCCGGCCGCGTACGTGCTGCGCCTGTCTCGGTAAATCCCCTTTGCCACATCGTGTTGCCAGAGGACTTTCCCGTTAGTGCGGTCAAAGCACATCGCCAGTAGCATGTCCCTGGCAGTATCGACGCCAGATAGGAAGACCCTATCTCCCCAGATAATCGGCGTAGCCGCGGAGGAGCTGGCTAAATCGACGCTCCACGCGATGTTCTCGGTTTGGCTCCAGTTTGAAGGCAGGTTCTTCTCGTCGGTGGAGCCGTTGAAGTAAGGGCCACGCCAATGTGGCCAATTGCCGGCCTGAGCCACGCATACGCCCACCAATACGAATACCAGAAATGTACAATACTTCCGCATAATGACCTCATGCCTCCTGAAAAATTCGTTCTTGTCGTCGAGCAACGACATACCTGAATCTACAAACTCACAATCGAGCACTATGATGATACTTGATTGAGCATAAGTTAGCCAACAAAAAAGCGTCGCTGAACGCCCGCTCGCCGTGCTGTCGCACTGTCGCAGCAGGCTGGTTCTTTCTCGATAGGGGGACCAACAGGGGTTTGCCCTATTTCTCGGCTTTCATCAATTCCAGTGTTGCCTGGCCAAAAGCCCTGCCAATCTTCGAAAAGGTGATTGCGCTTCCGAGGTAGTGATAACCAAAGTCCGAACCTACCTTTTCCCACTCATCGATGTGCTCTCGCCAGTTCTTCACGAGTTCAGCGGCCTTTCGGTCCCAGAAGACATCAGTCTTGACGACTTTTACATTACCCTTGAATTCCGGGATTGCCTCCATTGACGCCTGGGCATCCTTAATCCTCTGCATCTTGTCACTGGCGCCATCGGGGCCGTTCTGACCCATCTGCCCGATGACAAAAGGCAAATTGGGCGCCTTCAAATCCTTCCGAATGTCGCGGATGAAGTTGGCCATGTGTTTGCCGTAGTTCTCCAGGAAATCCGGGTTGAACATATCATTCCAACCCTGGAACCAAACGAAACCCGCAATCTCATAGCCTTGCCCCTTGTAATCCGGGAAACGAGTTTTCAGCTCCTGGAGGGTCGTGTTGATTTCCTTCATCATTTCCCGGTAGAATTTGCCATACCCGTCCTTGACATCATCAAGGGTAATCTCCGGCCTGTTCCGTTTCTTGTTGCGCTCGTTGGTTTGTTGCAGAATCTCTTTGAGCTTCTCTTCGCTCGGCAGGCCCGAACTCCGAGGCCGAAAATCCCGGCCTATACTCTTGCCGCCCCAGGCCGTCTTTATGATGAGCACTTGTTCTTCAAAATGGTCCCCGACCGTGTTGCCAAACTCCAGTTCCGGACCGATGCGTTTGGGCGAGCCGAAGCCAACGGTGAGCTTACCCCTCCTATTGAGAAAGTTTATCCACACATCATCACGCACCACCCATTTCCCATCTTTCTTGAGGTGTTTGAAAAAATCCCTGGTCTCGGGCTGGTCAACCTGATACTCCAGCAATTCCACTTTCGCCTTGCCTTCCATATTGGACTGCCCGGCCAATATGAAGACTTTTACCTTTTTTGAAGTATCCACCCCAAAGGTCAGTGAACTCAACCAACAGACTCCCAAAACCAGGCATCCAAGAGTAGTCAATCTACATTTCATGATTTATCTGCCTCCATTCTTTGATTTGTAGTATTTGGCGCCGCTCTTCTGCGGGCTGACACAATTGAGAATGTAATTCTTGCAGACAAGATGGGAAATGTCAACTGAAAAATGGCTTATTTGGGAAAATTTGGTTGAATTTTCAGGACAGACTTGATATT
>CAZWKM010000022.1:0-12543 GCA_964634165.1 uncultured Pirellulales bacterium
CAATGAGGGCGATTGGCCGGGGCTGCAGCGTATCCTTGAGCGTATCACTCTGGCCCCGTTAGAAGTAAGTCGTCGACTTCTAACGGGGCTGGCCAAAAGAGCCGGCGAAGAACCGCTTAACCCCGTTAGAAATTCCGCGAGGCGGCCTAAACTCGAAAAAGGAAGGATTTCTAACGGGGTTAATAGAAGCCAGGCAGACGGAGTGCCTGGTCTCGGGCAGAAAATAACTTTCTGGCTGCTTGTCGTGTTGGCTCTGCCGTTAATCTTATCGATGGTTTCGAGTATGTTCACGCTTTTCGGAACCCATTGGCAGGAACTGCTTTTAGAAGTACACCGCTACAGCGCATTGCTGTTTGTGTTGGTTGCAATTGTGCATATTTACCTGGTAATCCGAGTTCGAATGAACGAATAGCAAGACGCAAGACTTGAGTCTGGAGTCTTGAGTCCGGAGTCTTGAGGGACAGGAAAGGAGAAAGAGCTGATGCAAAAGGTAAAAGTGGCTGTGGTTGGACTTGGGTTTGGAGCCGAGTTCATTCCTCTCTATCAAAGACATCCTGACGCTGAATGTTATGCTATTTGCCAGAGGACTGAAGACCACCTGAATGAAATCGGCGACCAGTTTGGCGTTGAAAGACGGTTTACCAAATTTGAAGACCTTTTAAGCATTGACGAGCTGGACGCTATCCACATCGTTTCGCCCATAGCCGACCATGCCTGGATGACACTTGCCTCTCTAAATGCAGGCAAACACGCCGCCTGTACGGTCCCAATGGCTACGACCGTGAAACATTGCCTCGAAATTGCAAAGGCAAGGAAGAAGGCCGGAAAAGTGTATATGATGATGGAGACGGCTGTATATACGCGCGAATTTCTTTATGCAAAGGAGCTGGTTGAATCGGGCAAGCTGGGCAAGATTCAGTTTTTAAGGGGTTCGCATCAGCAGAATATGGGATTGCCGGGCTGGCCGGATTACTGGTACGGCTTCCCGCCGATGCACTATGCGACCCACGCTGTCAGTCCGCTGCTCTGCCTTGCGAAAAAGCCGGTGGAATCACTCGTCTGTTATGGCTCAGGCGTAATTGCGGAAGATTATATCAAGCGATACAATTCGCCTTTTGCAATTGAAACCGCTATCCTGAAACTCGCCGATTCAGACCTTGCCTGCGAGGTAACCAGGTCGCTCTTTGACACAATTCGACAGTATAGAGAGAGTTTTGATGTGTATGGCACGAAACTTTCATTTGAATGGGAGCAGGTTGCCGGTGAGGGACCGGTGATTTATTCCGGCTATGAAGACGCCAAGCGGATAGATGTCCCGGATTATGGGCGCCTGCTGCCGAAAGAGATAGCCCCTTTCACAGGGCGTGGCGTCTATGATGAAGAACACGAGCATACTTCGTTTATTCAGGGTGCCGGACACGGCGGCTCCCATCCGCATCTGGCTCACGAGTTTATTCGTGCGATTATTGAAAACCGCCAGTCTGCGGTCGATGCAAAAACCGCTGCAAACTGGACGATGACGGGGATATGCGCCCACGAATCAGCGATGAATGATGGCAGGAGAATCGAAATTCCACAGCCGGATTAGTCCTTTGTTCTGTAGTAAAATATCTATGGATGATTATTAAAAAACTGGTGAATCAACGGTGCAAGTGTTATATTGCGTAAATACCCGGCGGCGTGCCGGGATAACATAATCGAGATAGTTTATTTAGGAGAACGAATTATGAGTAATGGAGTACTGCCAGATTACGTAAGTATGGCCAAGCCGAATCCGATGGAGAATCGGGCGCCCTGGTACAAGAACACGGCACCGACATACGCCGGAATCTTCCTCTGGTTTGTCTTTTGGAACAAGATGGCCAGCGGGGGAACGGACGCGCCGGGCGGTGTGCTGGGCCAGGGTCTTGGCGTGGCCTTACTTGGGCTGGTTGTTGCCGCCTTGCTATGCCACTTTCTGTTTTATCTGGTTCCCGGTCTATTCGGTATGAAAACGGGTCTGCCGCTGTATGTTGTTGGAACCTCGACTTATGGCGTGCAAGGTGGGTTTTTGATGCCGGGGTTTCTGATGGGAGTACTGCAATTCGGGTGGCTCGGGGTAAACGCCTATTTTTCATCGATGGCGCTTGCGCCGCTTTTTGGCGGTAGTACGGCAGCCCAGATAATCATCGCCATCGTTTGGGCGGCCGTCGCAGCGTTCGTCGGGTTGAAAGGCATCCAGTACGTTGCCAAAGTAGCTACTTTTCTTCCTCTAATTCCGTTAGTCATATTGGTGATAATGATAGCGAAAACTATTGGTGGAATAGGAGACTTCGAGGCGGAGAAGCTTGTAGCGGCTGGTGTTACGGAGGGCGGCCCGACTGTTGGCTTGAGTGTTTTTGGCGTAATTGCCCTGTGCATAACCTATATCGTGGGATTCTTTGCCACAGCCGGAGCAGCGGGTGTGGACTTCGGGATGAACAACAAGGATGAGAAAAACGTCCGGATGGGCGGCCTGGTTGGCATCGCTCTGGCCACTATTGTTGCCGGCGGAGCGGCAATCCTGATAGCAGCCGGCGCTTTCGGTAAAGGCCTCGGGGCAGGGCTCGACACAGCAGATATAGGTTTTATGAGCACTATCATGGGCTCAGATGGCGCCGGCAAGACCCTGGGCTTACTGCTCGCGGTTGCAGCCTTCCCACCGGCCTGCTTCTCGTCGTTCATAGCAGCCAACAGCTTCAAGACGACCTTGCCAAAGGTAAATCCTTTCGTTTCGGTCGGCGTCGGAACTGCTGTAAGTATTTTCCTTGCCGTGACGGGTTTGGCGGAAGACGTTCTGGGCGTTTTCACAATTATCGGTGCTTCCTTCGGTCCGGTCTGTGGCGCAATGATGGTTGATTACCTGATGGCAGGCAAGAAGTGGGCGGGGCCTCGTGCCGGTTGGAACCTGGCTGGGTGGATTTCCTGGGTTGTTGGCTTTATCGTTGGAATGGCCCCACTGGTCGGCCTTGCCAACGTTCCGGCTGCGCCACTGGTTGCGTTCATTGTGGGCGCGGTACTCTATTATGTCCTTGCCAAGGCGGGGCTTGAGTCGAAAGTGCTCGCGATGACCGCGGCTCCAGCCGAAAGTCCGTCCGAATAGACCCCAGGCACGGAAAAGAGCGACTGAGAGCTAAAGTTTATAAAAAGCTGCTTAAAATCGGAATGATTTAGTAAGGCAGGGATTCGGGAGTACCGAATCCCTGCTTCGTTTGACTTTACCAGGGAAAAAGCCAGCTAAAGAAAAGAAAAAAATAACTTTGGGGGGCGGCTTGACAACTTCGTAAAAATAAGATAGGATGACAACGCCGATTAAGTCTGGTATGCGAGAGTTTCTCCAGAAATTAACTGTTTTCATAAGTCTATAGAATTTTGAGGTTAAAAGGAAATGATGAAAAAAGGTTTTAGTTCAATTGTGAAGGTTTCTGTCTGCGTGTTGTTTGCGACGTCTCTGTGCTTTGTTCCCTCCTGCAAAGAATCTTCGCAGGAGCCGCTTTCCCCCAACAGCCCCGGTCAGCAGACCACTAAAGAAACTAAAAGCGATGCCAACGACACGGAGAAGACCACCGTGGAGCCCACGACCCCCAGTGCAGGCGACCCCAAATTGGTAGCGATCGACATAAAGCTGCCCAGAGCGATGTTCGTGGGCACGCCGCAGGATACCAAGGTGCCTAATCTTGAGAAACCGCTGGGCAAGGCCCGCCCGTCGTTTTTGGCTCCGGTCGGAACAAAAAATGTCGCCTTCGAAAAACCAGTAACCAGCACTGACGACCTGCCCATCATCGGCGAGCTTGAAATGATAACCGACGGAGACAAGGAAGCGGCTGACGGCAGTTATGTTGAATTAGGCCCTTTTAAGCAAAGTGTTACTATCGACCTCGAAGCTGAATACACCATATACGCCATTGTGTTCTGGCATTACCATAAGCAGGCCATCGTGTACTATGATGTGGTGGTGCAGGTTACCAATGACCCTGATTTTATCACGGGTGTTACGACCCTGTTCAACAATGATATTGACAACTCTGCCGGCTTGGGAATCGGCGAAAATATGCATTATAGCGAAACCGCAGAGGGCAAACTTATCGACGCCAGGGGCGCCCGCGCCCGCTACGTCCGCCTTTACAGCAAGGGCAATACCAGCAACGATTTGAACCACTATATCGAGGTCGAAGTTTTCGGCAAACCCGCGATATGAATCCCGTTAGACATTCCGAAGATAAAAAAATAGCTGTATATAGGAAAAAACCTTGCCAATATTCACATATGTCTAACGGGATGAAATGGTCAAAAAAATGTTGCTTACCTCTTTTGGCCGCGACAATTGCCGCTATCGCGCTGCGCCTGCCGCTGCTGGAGCAGCGCCCCATGCACGGCGACGAGGCGGTCCACGCCGTCAAGTTCGGGGACCTGCTGGAGGAGGATTACTATCGCTATGACCCGAATGAGTACCATGGCCCGACGCTTAACTACCTGACTTTAATACCGGCCCGGCTCAGTTCAGCCGAGAAACTCACTGAAGTAAGCGAATTTACCCTGCGCATCGTACCTGTTTTTTTCGGGGTGTCTCTGGTGCTGCTGCTTTTGCTGCTGGCTGATGGTCTGGGGCGGACCGCCGCGGTTTGTGCCGCCGTATTGACCGCTATCTCACCGGCTATGGTTTTCTACAGTCGCTACTACATTCAGGAAATGCTCCTGGTCTGTTTCACCTTTGGGGCAATTACTTGCGGCTACCGCTACACTCGGAACAAGAACATCACCTGGGCCTTACTGACGGGTGTATTCCTGGGCCTTGCGCACGCGACCAAAGAAACATTCATCATTGCTTTTGACTCGATGCTGCTGGCTCTGGTGCTTACACTTTTGCTGCAAAACCGACGACGGGACGGCTCCGGCGGTTTTATCAAGACCATCCGAGCAGTAAAGCCCTCGCATTTCATTGCAGTGGTTGCGGCCGCAGTAGTAGTGTCAGCCCTGTTTTACTCATCATTTCTTAGCAACCCAAACGGAATTGTGGATTCGGTTCGAACTTATGCGACCTACTTCGACCGGGCCCGTCAAAACCAATTACACGAACATCCCTGGTATTATTACCTCAAAATCCTCATCTATTCCAGATACGACTCAGGGCCAGTCTGGAGCGAAGCCCTTATCATCCTTTTAGCTGTGGCGGGCTTCATAGTTGCTATGACGAAAAAGGGCTTATCCGGCGTTAATTTCCATCTGCTCAAGTTCATCGGCTTTTACACGCTAATTATGACTGTGGTGTACTCTGTAATCCGATATAAAACTCCGTGGTGTCTGCTGGGATTCCTGCATGGTATGATTCTGCTTGCCGGTGTCGGGGCGGTGACACTGGTAAGGCTGGCCCCGAACGTTTTGCCCCGGGCATTTATCAGTTTGCTGTTGGTCGCCGGTGGAGCCCACCTTACTTGGCAGGCGTATTTGGGCAGTTACAAGTTCTACGCAGACAGTCGCAGTCCATACGTTTATGCTCATCCGACCACTGATGTCTTCGCAATGGTACAGCGGCTGAAAGAGATAGCCGAGGTTCACGAAGACGGTCGTAGTATGGAGATTCACCTCATTTGTCCTAATAAGTATGACTACTGGCCCTTTCCCTGGTATTTGCGGTTCTTTCCGAACGTAGGTTACTGGGATAAAGTGACTGATGATGTAATTTCTGCAGCCGTCATTGTCGCCTCTCCGAACGTTGAGCAGGAGCTTATGAAAAGGTTGTACGAATTGCCGCCACCGGGCCAAAAGAATCTATATGTCCCTCTTTTTGATAAATATATGGAAATACGTCCTCAAGTAGAATTACGTGGTTATGTCACGAAAGACTTATGGGACAGTTACCAGCAATATCAGTTACAGTTGAAGCAATCACAGACAACAGGTGGAAAATGAATCAGCCGCAGGAAGAGATTTGCTTTGTTAAGAGCAATTGGGATTCAATCCCCGGGATGCAGCGTTTTTCCCACGAAGCGATGGCGACCACTTTTGAGGTCATTATCCTGCATGAGGATGCCCGCTATGCCCAACAGGCGGCCCGGGCCGCTTTCGATGAGCTTGACCGCCTCGAACAAGAACTCAGCCGATTCATCGAAAACAGCGACATCTCCAGGATTAACAATCTCGCCCCCAAGGGGTCTCTGCGGGTTGGCCTGGACGCATTCGAATGTCTGCAAATTAGCACCCGGATTTATGACGAAACCAACGGGGCTTTTGATATTACCATTGGGACACTGCTGGACTGCTGGCTTAACGAGGATAAAACCATGCGCACACCTTCTAAAGAGCAGCTCAATCTTGCCCGTGAGCGTACCGGCATACACCTTCTTGAGCTGGACGAAGCCGAGCACACGGTGCAGGTGCTGAGCGGCCCGGTGCAAATTGACCTCGGCGGCATCGGCAAGGGCTACGCGGTTGACCGGATGGCTGAGCTGCTGCGCGACTGGAGTATTGATACCGCCGTGATTCACGGGGGCTACAGCTCGGTTCTGGCCCTGGACGCCCCATCTAAGACAAAAGGCTGGCCCCTGACGCTAAGCAGCCCCGTTAATCGCAAACAGACCTTAGCCGGCCTTCATTTGCAGGGCCGGGCCCTGAGCGGCTCAGGTTTACAGCAAGGCCGGCATATCATCGACCCCCGCACGGCTCAACCGGTTGAGGGCAAACGCGCCGCCTGGGCTTGTGCTGCCGATGCAGCAACAGCCGACGCCCTGTCAACCGCCTTTATGGTTATGTCCCCCGATGAGGTCAGGCAGTACTGCTCCCGCCATCAGGACGTGCTGGCCATGCTCATACTACACGATGAGACTAAAAAGAAGCAGAAAGAAAAGATTTTACATTTCGGGCAATGGAAGAGATCCGACTTGTGCTGACCTTCGAGATTTCTTGGCATCACGGAAAACTCAATTACCCGCAGGAAGTCTAATAACAACTCGTTTCTGGTTGCGGTAGACTACTATATGCATGGTTTTGCCCCGAGCATTTTTAAATAAACGCTGCACGTCGCGGACTGACCCTGTCGGTTTGCTGTCCAATTCGAGTATCACGTCTCCTGTTTTAAAGCCAGTCTTTGCAGCCTCCGAACCCTCAGGCACATCTGCCAGATGGACACCTCCTGTCCCCTTTCCGATTCCAAAGGCCGAGTATTCTTCTCCTTTGATATCCTGCACTTTTGCACCAAGCCAATATTTCGGAACAACTTTTTTAGGCGGTTGTTTTAAAGCCGTTGAACTCCGCTGAAATCTGGGAAGGGTAATTTTAGGTGTTCTGGCAATGGCTTTAAGTTCGGTTCGTTGAACACCAAAGTTATTCATCCCAAAATTCTTAAAGCCCAGCTTTATGGCCGGGGAGTTGTCTTTGACTCGGAAATCTCCGTTTGCCGGATCAATAAACATCGGGTCACCGACGATTGAGTTCTCGTCGCAGCCGTGAGCGGCGAATTTTCTACGGTCTGCATCATTGGTTGTAAAGAGGTTGCGGTCAACTTCCCTGCCCCACTTTCCCCTTGTCATCCCACCTGCAGGCCGGTAGGGGCCCATCACTATATTACGTGTGAAGACATCATGGCTGTTGTCATACCAGACATGCGGATGGAAGCTGTTATTAATGATGATATTGTTGTAGGCCTTGCGATGAAATCCTTCACGAAACTTAAGTCCCCCGCTTAGGAGCAGATTGTTATATATCTCGTAATTACTTGAACCGTCATCGAGGTCAATATCCCAGCCGTGGTCACACCGCCAGCGGCTGTTGCGTATAATCGTTTTTTTTGCATCAAGCAATGCCAATTGTGGTAATTGCTCCGCGGGTGCATCTTTCAAACTCCAGAAACGGTCACGGCCCCACGAATTAAAACTGCCATGGTCTCCCGTCTCAAGAACCGTGTCAAATACATCACAATACTCGATAAGGTGCCCGCCGAAGGTACCTTCACTAATGTTAATGCCGGCTCGGCCGACATCGTAGATTGAACAATGCCTGATAGTAATGCCCCGCGACATGGAAATCTGAACACCTGTGGCTTGTTTTTCAACCACACCGATTCGATGGATTAGGCAATCTTCAACAACACAATCTGCCGGGTAGTTTTCAGTCTTTGGTCCGGGAGTTTTATCGATGCCCCCATAGCTTTGACGCTGGCCGTATTCGAAAAGCGGATTCCGGACTGCACCTGGATCACCAACGAAGGCTACACCGCTTGCTCCTGCGCTGAAAATATGACAACCCTGTATGGTAATGCGCCGGTTATAATTATTTACAAAGACGGCATTGCCCCCAACCTGGTCAAATGTAGAATCCAGTATGGAACAGTCTTCTGCGCCGTTGAAAAGCACTGCTCCCCCGCGATAGATTGTCCAGTCACTTCGCAACAGCGGCTCTTTGGTGTCCATAAAAGTTCGCCCCGTATGACGAAACGTAAGACCCACAAGCCTGATAAAGCGAACCAGCTTTTTCTGCGAACCCTGGAATTCGACAAGGTGACGCAATCGTACGATTTCGATTGTGGCATTTTCCAGGTCAGTACTCTTTGGGGGATAATAGAAAATTGTTGAAGTCTTTGCATTGTGGAACCATTCCTCCGGAGCGTCCAGCTCCTCGAAGATGTTTTCAACAAACCGGTGTTCGGCGTGCATGCCCATCTTGCGGTTGTTCTGCCAGCCGCCCTCATAGGTTATCGTATTGTCCGGTTTTTTGCCTGTGATACGGTAGTGGTAACCACCCCAGCGATGGCGGTGCATTGCATGGATAAAGCCTCCGGCTGGGTCAGACCAGCCCGAAGCCCTTTCCTTGCTAAAAGCATCCCGAGAATAGCCGTTATAAACCGAGACCTTGGGATCATAGTTTGGATAGCGGGCCATGTGTTGGCGTATGCCGTTAACAAAAAGCTGATCAATCTGGAGACCAACTGGTGTTTGGGCCTTCATGATGCCGTCCCGATACGGCTTCCAGTTCAGTTCCAGCCTCTGTCCGCCACTGAGAACAACTGTTTCCCCATCAGCAGTCCTGTAAGTCACGGGAGCCTGCTTGCCGCCCGAGTCTTCGGCGGTAAATACCAGCGGCTCATCCAGGTAATAGGTGCCGCCGCGAAAGTAGACCGTGATAGGCACTTTCGAGGTCTTCTTTATCTGGCGCACTGCGTCGCGGGCCCAAGTAAGGGCGGCGAACGGCCGGTCCTTCGTGCCGGGGTTGGCGTCGTGGCCGTCGGGGGCCACGTATAATTCCAGCGCAAAAGACGGCACACAGAAACTTGCCAGAATGACTGCACTCAATCCCAATCTTATCATCGTTTCCTCCTAATCTCAATTCGCCGGGGTCAGGGAAAGCCCTTTATTTCTTAGCCATAATCCGCTTAATAGTTATCAGCTCAAAAAGGACACGCCAAAGACTCCGCGTCGGTGATAGCCGACTGTCACGGTCACAACTCCAGTCGACGGGAAATTCTTTTATCCGGTAACCCTCTTTCTGGGCCCGAATTACAATTTCTATATCGAACATAAATCCATCGGTAATACATTCGCCATACAGGTGTCGCGCGACATCGCCACGGTATATTTTGAATCCGCATTGTGTATCGGTAAATTCAGCAGGTATTTTCATGCCGTAAATCACAAACCGATGAAAAATCCCGGAACAAATCCGCCGATACAAACTTTGCTTTTCTTGAATATGACACCCCTCCATTTTTCTCGACCCATGCGCTATATCACACGCCCCGTTTTTCAGTAACCCAAGCCCGCGCAAAGCATCTTCATAGGGTACGCAATAGCCGCTGTCGGCAAACATCACGTATTCACCGCTCGTCTCTTTTATTCCTCTGCGAACAGCGTAACCTTTGCCGTGATGATGCTCGTAACGAATGACGTTCCGTTGTATTGCTGTGGGGATTTCGACATTTTTTGCGGTTTCGGCGGTGTTGTCATTACTGCCGTCATCGACGACTATAATCTCTCCCGACAAATGATTATCCTCTAAAAACGTCGCTGCCGCTTCGACATCCCGACCAATCTTTTTACCTTCGTCAAGTGCCGGTATAACAATAGATAGGTCCACCCCGTTAGAAAATCTTCGAGAGCGCAAGGGTGTACGACCTGCCGTGTTATTTCTAACGGGGTCCATATAGTTTATCTCTCGATTATAAAAGCGGCCCAGAAACTCTATAGCCAAAATCGTCTCTTGAGGAGCTTGGCAAAATCATTTTTTCGCTGGTGGTATACAAAGAACATCTGTATTATAACCAACACAGGAGAGAACGCAATAAGACAATAGTTCTAATCAGTTGTTTTGTATAAATTTATGTATTTTGCAAAAGGGGCACCAGAAACTCCAGAGGAAGGAGTTAGTATGAATACATAGGATGTGGCACGACAAAAATGGGGGCTATGAGGAAAGGCTGTACGGAAAAAAGCAATCACCGATGACAAGTGGCATCATGTTGTTGAAGTTTATGACGGCAAATCAATCAAACTTTATATCGACGGCAAGCTTGATGGCCAGGAAGAGCCGTCCGGTGAATTACCCGTAAATGAAGAGCCCTTATGGATTGGTGCCAGGCCGGGAAATGTGGCAGCAACAGGAATCATTGATGAAGTACGTTTTTATGACCGGGCACTTTCAGAAGAAGAAATAAAAGCCCTGTTTAACAGCCGGATGTAACAACTCTGGCCATACCTTGCAGGATTTCCCTTTGATAGCAGGTTAGTGGAAGCAAAACAGGCGAAAAGCAACCTTTGTTGTTGCGGTCAGGCGTAGTAGACGATATAATACGCCTACCGTTTGGCTTTCAAGGCCTATCTGTAAATAGGTTATAACAAACTAAATTTTGCTGAACATTGCTTCTGATAAGCGAAAATCTCACGGACTTTTGTAAAATTATGCAGAAATCTGTAAGCCCAAAAATGACTGTATATAGTAGGTTTACCGGCTTCAAGTGCTATATATATGTCTTTCTGCTGAGTTTTGCAGTAATTTAGGAATTTGGGATGAATTTTTTTCATTTTTACAGATTGACATTGACTTAGGCAAAAAGTTAAGTTATAATTAAACTGCTGCCAAACAAATGACGAATAAATCCGTAATAGACTTTGAGGATGTGTTATATAGAGGGCCGTGTGCTATTGTGGCCTATGCCCGCCAGTCGAATGGGAATAGACCTGCAAAGGGTTATATTGAAAATCTACAGCCATCAGATCAAGCAGCATTAGCAAAGTCTTTTAAGAAACTTACAGATACAGGAAAAATCTGGAATACGGAACGGTTTAGGAAGCTACATGGGAGAATATGGGAATTCAAAATCCACCCTAAAATCCGTGTGTTGTGTTTTCGGTTGGAGAAAACTTGGTTGCTTACACATGGATTTAATAAAGAAACCGGCAAGACACCTTCTAGACAAATTGATCGTGCCGAAAGAATAATGGGAGAACATATCTCATTATTAGAACAATAAAGAAGTGGAGGATATATTATGGCCGAAACCTTCATACAAAAACTGATGTCTGACGAGGAAGGTAGAAAACTCTACTTCCGTGAGGATTTAATATTCGAAATCACAGAGACTATTTGCAAAGTTATGGACGAGAAAGGTATTAACAAGACGAAGCTTTCGAAACTTGCAGGTGTTAGCAAGAGCAATATAACCCAGCTCTTGAGCGGCGACCACAATATGCGGCTTACAACCGTAGCTGATCTTCTGTATGCACTTGATTCAAAGCTGGCGGTGTCCGCTGTTCCACTTGATATCGATAGCATACTCGAGAGCACTACCTTTAATCAATGGGCTCCGGCGGTAGACCTAACAATAAGACAATCTGAATATCGAGAGATTAATGAAGAGGCAGAAAAAGAATTATCTCAGGCAGCTTAAATCATGGCAAAAAAGAAGTTAAAAACCAAGGTTTCAAAAAGGGAAAACAAGGTTTCTGCTGGTCTATTGGTTTCTGACCGGGTACAGTTAAAGGATGTCCGCTTAATAAGCTGCAAATGTGATCAAACACCGGAAGCCACATTGGGTAGAAAAACGTACAATATCAACTATTCAACTGAAGTGCAACTGGACAAAAAAAATGGCTATGTTATTGTCACCGCGAAATTCCACTTTGAAGCTTTTACTGAAAGTAAAACTCAAAAACCAGTTATTCTTATCGATGCTTCTTTTCTTTTAGCTTACAAAATAGAAAACTTTGAAGGGCTAACTCAAAAAGGATTTGAGCAATTTGCGAATTTAAATGGAATTTATAATGCTTGGCCATACTGGCGGGAATTTGTACAAAATACCGTTACTCGAATGGGATTACCTTCCCTGTCGATTCCCGTTTTCAGAATTGTACAACCAAAAACGAAGAAAAGTGTCGTGAAGAAGACTGTGCGGAAAAAAACAGCTAAGAAAACTATCTCCAAAAAGTGAGCTCTTTTGAAAAGTGAATACGGGGGCGAACGGCTTCGACCGGATGGCGGAGAGGCAAGTTGCATGTCCAGGACGCCGGTTGGCCTGGCTAATCATCCGGCAACAAATTT
>CAZWKM010000023.1:0-12540 GCA_964634165.1 uncultured Pirellulales bacterium
GGAGATCCCTACGGGTGAGCTTCTCGGAATCCTCAAACCGGGGACCAATCCCCCCACCCCAGGCAGTTTTAATTAGTAGAACCGGCTCATCATACTTGTCGCCCATGATTGTGCCGAACATGAGTTCGGGACCGATCTCGTGTTCCTCACTGCCCCAGCCGACAGTAAGCGGACCGTGTTTCTTTTTTCTGTGCTCAGCCTGATACGAGATAGTCACATCGTCGCGAACAGCCCAGGAACCGTCGGCGTTCTTGAGCTTCTTGAGCAAGTGGCCGTGTTTCGGATGTTCGCCCAGCCAATCGAGACTGCGAACCTGGCCATGACCTTCCATATTGGACTGACCTGCAAGGATAAAGATTTTTACCTTCTTGTCGGCCGCCCGGGCCATGGACGAAAGTCCGAGAAGCGGGACAGCGACGATCAATGCCATTGTTATCTGGTACTTCTTCATTGTTATCTCCCTGGTTTCGATGAGTTCTTTTCTTTGTTCGGAATAACGTCGACGATTCCAACGTCAATGTACTGCGGTCGGTTCGTGTTTCGACAATGCACGGCCATGCAGTTCGCCTTCGTCTTCAACAGCCGCACTGTCTTTTTGTCCAAGGGCACCAGCGTATAGAACGCGTTATGGCGAGGCAGTTTCACGGCCAATTGCCCGTTGATGTAGACCTCGGCGTCTTCATCGTGGTGGATCAGAAAATGTGGGGAAACAAGGTCCGTATCGGACAGGTCAAATAATCGGCGGATCCATATATCGGAACTGGCCCACTTAGTTCGAGGAGGTACGATGCTCGTGGGAACATCGTATTGACCGAAGCCCGCCGGACCGGTCTTCCAAACCGAATCGTCGTAGCCGGGCCGATACCAATCCTTGCCGGGCTTCGTGGTTGTGTAGCGCCATGTCTGGGGCGTCTGCTGGGAGGTGGTGAGCATGGTTTTGACAACCGGTGGCGGGTCGTAGAGTTCTATATTGGCGGCGGTCATCTGCCTGGCATCCAGCTTGAGGAGCTCCCGGTCGTAGGTCATCAGCCCGTTTAATTCGTTTTCGATGTCGGTTATCTGGGTGTAAACGGCGCCGGAAAGTCCCATATAGATCATCGGCCGCAAGGCCCGGATGGTTCTCAGGTAGGCCTTGGTCAGACGGGCAGTTTCCTTGGGGCCGTACTTGCTCCACCTGCTGTCATCACCCCACGAATTCCCCTTGACCGCCATTCCATGGGCGCCGAACTCGCCCAGGACCATTGCACGGTTCGGCAGGGCGGGACCCACACCCGGACCCGGATAGAGGTGGATGTCTCGCACGTCGCCGAAATCCCCCCTGTCCGCCCACCCGCTGGCGTGGTCCACCAATCGCGTCGGGTCATACTGCTTGATCCACTGGGCCAGACGTGGAGCGTCGAACTGGCCCCACCCCTCGTTGAAGGCAACCCACATGACGATCGACGGATGGTTCCGCGATGCGTCGATCATGCGTCTGAACTCCAACTCGAACTGTCTCTTCCGCCCGTCGGAGTTGCCGCCTCCGCTCGGCATGTCCTGCCATACCAGGATGCCCAGCTTGTCACACCAACTGTAGAATCGCTGCGGTTCGAACTTGACGTGTTTGCGCACCATGTTGAAGCCAAGGCGTTTTGCGGTTTCGATGTCATACCGCAGTGCTTCGTCCGTGGGAGCCGTATACAGACCGTCCGGCCACCAGCCCTGATCCAAAACGCCGTACTGAAACAGCGGCTTGTTGTTGAACATGATGCGGTTGATGCCACGTTCGTCTTTGCCGATAGATATCTTTCGCATGCCGAAGTAGCTGTTGATCGTGTCGATTGTTTTGCCCGTCCGGTCTTTCAGAGTTACTTGAAGATCATAAAGGAACGGCGAATCGGGCGACCAGAGACGAGTTTGGGGTTCTTTCCGCAGTGAAATACGCAGACGCTGGCCAGCCCTGCTTTCAACCACGACCGGAATAGTACCTTGACCAGGCAGAAGGGTCTTGGCCTCAACCGTATAGGCGTCATTGGTATTGACGGCATCGACAGTCACCCAAACACAGTTATCATCGATGTCGGGTTCGATGCGGATCGAGCGAATGTGTGACGCGGGCACAGGTTCGAGCCAGACCGTCTGCCAAATGCCCGACGCGGGCGTGTACATGAAGCCTTCGGGAATGATCTGCTGTTTGCCTCGCGCCTGCCGGCCCTTGTCGGTCGGGTCCCAAACGCTCAGAACGATCTCCTGCGGACCGGATGCCTTGAGCATGCCGGTGATATCGACGGAAAACGGATCGTAACCACCACGGTGGTGCGTTGCTTCTATACCATTGATCCAGACGGTCGTTTCCCAATCGACAGCCCCGAAATGCAGCAGGATACGCTGTTCAGACCAATCCTCAGGCACGTCAAACACACGGCGGTACCAGAGCTGATCCGTTTCCAGGACTTTCTTCTTCACACCTGAAAGTGCCGATTCAACACAGAAAGGAACCAGGATATGGTCATCGAATTTCTCAGAGCGATCTCTCTGGCCTTTAGGACGAATGGCGAACTCCCAAAGACCATTCAGGTTCTCCCACCGCTCACGTTTCATTATCGGCCTTGGGTATTCGGGCAAAGCATTTGTCGGAGAAACTTCCTTCGCCCAGCGTGTCATCATATCTCCTCCGACCGGTTGCCACAAAGACTCCTCGGCACTTACCATCGGGCAATTGGCACCGAAAACTAACATCACAATAATAAAGACACACAATAAAACGATACCACCTAGGTTTTGGATTGCTCTTAAGCAAATACTCATTTTCAGCATGCCTATTTTTTTAGATATCAATTTTCCAGATCGATTCGAGTTCGCTGACTTCGATTTTTATAAGCCTGGCTGTTCCGCCGACGGCGAAGGCTTCTACAGTCTTGACCTCGCCCTTCTTCTCGCGAGGCCTGGTGATGTACACCCGGCCGTTATTGCCGATGATTTCCATCATCGGACGGTCGACGAGTACCCGAATGGTTACTTTGCCGTCAACCGGTTTCAGCAGAGCGTCCTGAAGCCTGCTGCCTTCTACATTATATTCAATGCGGTTGCCGCCGATATCGAGCCCCAGAACCTTTGCGTCTCCCAGCTCGAAGGTTGCGGTGACGTCGAAAATATCTCCCGAAACATCCAACCTGACCGGCTTGCCCTGGGCCAGCCGGTCTTTCCTTGCGGTGTGTTTCTTCTTATATATTTTCTCGATTTCTTTGACCGGCTCGGCGAACATGCGAATCCCGTCGCCCGTCGTGCGAAGCGTCAAACGGTGTGGGAAGCTGAATGTCTGGTTGAAAGGCATGCCGGGCATCGCGATCTGGGCCCAGCCGATCTGAACCTTGCGTCCGTCGGGAGCGTTGCTGAAAAGCTGCGAGGCGTAGTAATTGCCGTAATGCACTCTGTGTTTGCCTTCGTGCTCTGGCGTGAAGGTCTTGCCGTCGAACTTGCCGACGGCATACCGTGCGTCGGCGGCAAAGACGACCCAACGGGTATTGCTCTTATCACCATCGACAGGCAATTCGAAAAGTTCCGCGCACTCGTAATAGCCCTTGAGCCAGCTCTGGAACTGCCAGTCCTTGAGGTTTGTCGAGTTGTAGAAGGCCACGTAGGGCGTGTCTTCGTGATGATCGTACACCGCCAAGACCCAGTGCTTGCCGGGCTCGTACCAGACGATTTTCGGATCGCGGCCATTGTGTTTAATCACAGGGTTGCCTTCGTATTCGGTGAAGGTTCTCCCGCGATCATTACTGTAAGCAATACATTCGCCGCGGCCGGTGCTAGTCCAGGAGGCGACTATCACCTTCTCTTTGCCCGTCTGCCAACCCGCCGTGTTGTTCTCGTCCACAACCCCGCCGCCGGAGAACGCCCAGTCGCCGCGCTTCTTGTTGTAGATGGCAATTGGCAACTGTTCCCAATGGACCAGGTCCTTACTGACCGCATGTCCCCAATGCATATTACCCCAGTTCCAGCCATAGGGATTGTGCTGGAAGTAGAGGTGCCATTCGCCGTCATAATAAACCATACCGTTACCGTCATTGTTCCACCCGATCTTCTGCGAGAAGTGGAATTGCGGCCGCAACGGCTCGCTGTAGAAATCGCCGGCACCGCGTATCGCGTTCGATTGAACGATCATCCCCATACCTTCCTGGGTTACTCCATTAACTTTGAGTATCGCGACCTTACCTTTGAAGGCGGTGATGTCGAGAAATGCCCAGAAACTGACCTTGTCCTTCGATACGGCAATCTCGGCGTCAAATTGCCGCACGTCCCGGCCGTCGATACTAACATCAACGCGGGCCTTCCTGCTTCCGTTCTGGATGGGAAACAGAATATATTGCCTCATCAGGGTCATCTCTTTTGTTTGTCCGCTAAGGTAATTTGGCACCTTGGGTTTTTGATTCGACTGGACGATGTGATCGACATTGATATGCGCCCATCCGCCTTTCTCGTCATCGACAATGCGAATTTGCGCAGCCCTGCCTTTGTGTTTGGTGACATCAAAGTACCGTTGAACCATCTTCTCATCATTTTCACCGGAGCTCGACGCGATGACTTCCCCGTCGATTAACAACTGCATGCACGTGGTTTCGTGAGCGCCGCCCCCAATGAGAAAAGTAATGTAATCACGTTCGATTTTGAACTCAGGGGATGTGAGCGTACCCGTGTTGTCATCATTAAAGCTTCCGTCAGCATCTACGTATGTGTCGATTAGGCCTTTGCCCTTAAATCCTCTGACCCCATGCTGAATTTGCGTTCGGTTCACAGGTCTGCTGCCGAAAGCGTTACCGGTGGTTTTCCAGCCGCCATAGTCATTACCCTCAAAATCCGCGAGCAAGATGTCGCCGGCCACAGTCCCCTGGGCAATCACACCTTCAGACCACGCACTCCAGCCACTGATGTCATCAAAGCTGTCAATCTGGAGGTCTGCAGCAAAAGTCGTGGCTGCCAAGAGAAACACAACTGATAAAAATACATACATCCTCTTCATGATAATTCTCCTGCATACTGTTTTCTAAGATACATAGTATCCTGTAACATCTAATTTAATGGGTGGCAGCCTCAAGTGAGTCCCGAAAAACCGGGGCGAGTTTGGGAATGGCTCGGAGCAACTTCCAGTAACCACCACGCATTTATCGTGTTACAGACCACTAGCCTCCAAGCTACCACGAATTAATATACGATGCCAATCTGCGTGTCAAGAAAAAAATGACCCGTTTCGCAAAAAGATACGAAATGCAATCGCAACCTCAAACTCCGGTTTTTTTTGAAACGCCTCCGGGAGAAAAGCATTGGTTGCTGAAAATATTGCATTTTAAGACACTTACGTTTGCTCCACTGGCCAGCTTCTTACTCCGGATTACGCAAAAATACTGTCCAAGTCTATTCAAGCGATTACCCTTTTTAAATGGTTCAAAACGGGTAATCGCGTGTCATTAACAACTTGACATTGGTGTTGAGGTGTGTTACTTTGAATGTAATCGGTTTACAGTTAAAATTCAATTTTCAGCTTGAGAATATTCTTTTATAATTATGTGGGCTATGCTAACATCGAGTAATGCTCCGCATTACCGTATTTTTGCTCAAAATCGGCCTTTGGGACCTGTAGTAGATGGTAATACTTTCGCAACGGCGGCTTATGAAGCTTATGCGCCGGGTGAGGTACCGCTAAGCAATTTGTAGGTATACTTTGACTTAGTTTCCTACGGTTGCCGTGACATTTAATGATTTAACTGCCTCAGATCTGTCCAAATTCTCAACGACAACCTTCGCAAACTTCGAATTGGGGCTCAAATTGACTGTTTTTCTTACAGTCTTTCCCGGCCGAAGGTCGATATCGAACGTGAACATGTCAACTGTGTCACAATGCACACCGTCGTCACTACCTCTGACGTGAAGTCGAAGTCCAGCCTTGGCATCAGAATCATAAGTGCACTCTGTAGCAATGGCAAGCTTTGAAGCAGCCTCAAGGCCTATAGGAAGACAAGCTTGTATTCTGCTGCTTTGCTTGGGACCTAATGAATCCATCATCAGAACCGGAAATGATACCTTGAAATGAGGGTCTATAGTAAGAACCTGGACTGCTAAGTCTTCGGTATCCCAACCGGGGTAGCTGCCCAGCCCACGAGCAGTGCCTTCACCAGTGTAGTATCTTAATGTGTGAAATACATAAATATACGGCCCTTCAACATAACAATGTACCTCTGCAAAGCCCGAGGCGTCCGGAACTCTACTCAGAGGGACAACCGGGTTGGCTTGATATTTGTGCCAGTTGATTGCGTCGAAACTGTAAGCGTAGCCCAGAGACTCAATTTTCGGGGCCTTCGTTCCGCCATACACACAATGGAAGACGCCTTCGTGATACCTGGCACACGCTTCTGAGAATCCGCCGTCGTCCCAGGCACCCCAGTCACCGGGAGTCATAACAGGATTTAGCTCATATTTTGTCCACGGTCCTTTTGGTTTGGGAGCAGCATAACCTTTCTTTGTTCTCTGTTCGTATAATTCCTCATATTTTGTCCACGGTCCTTCTGGTTTGGGAGCGGTGGCTATACAGAATGGCCCCTGGTCCTGCACCGAGACAGGACTCTGAACGAACATCAAAAATGAATCATCAATTTTGGTTACACTACCCGGATAAACTCCGGGCTCGTCTCCCCAATTTATAACAGGGTTGTTCTCATACTTCTTCCAGGGTCCCAGTGGATTGTCCGCTGTAGCTAAGCCGACTGCCCCCTCAGACCAATACCACATATAGTAAGTTGCATTACGTGAATGAATGTTGTAGGCACCCTCTTTCATAAGACAGGCACAGGCCACCACTTCATGGTCCCACTCTCCTTCTTTACCTTGTTCCAGTACCGGGTTGTTCTCGTATTTTTCCCAGGGCCCCAGAGGATTCTTAGCCGTTGCTACGCAAATCCGATATCCGTCGGACCAGCGTTCCTTATCCTTGCTTGTTGCATGATAATACCAGTACCAGGTACCGTTAGTGTCCTTGAGGACGTCACAGGACTCGAGGACACTGCTGTCAACAGCGGATCTCTCAGCGCTCGGTGTAATAGCCGGACTCGGCCCCAGAACATGGATTAACGGTCTCTCCGCAAAGATATTCTTCGTCGGGGCCACATTCTCGGCATTGGTCATTGCAGCAAACGAACAGAGCAATAATGCACCAATGACAATTACCAACATGTGAGAGTTCTTAAAATTCTTCATAACAATTTCCTCCTAACTTTTTGAACGTTTCTAACCGACATGCCCGGTTAAGATTTCTCTATCTTTGCTTTAAGTTTCTACTACATTTACTCGACTTGGTCAAGGAGTAATTTATATTTCGTTCAGGATATAAGGTATAAGACCTTTGGTAGAGGTAACGCCTCCTCTTTTTGTTGAAAGTGATTCATCAACTTCTTGTCTGGAGGCCACCAATTTCTTCCGTTGTATATCGATACTGAGCTAAGTTGTCGGCTCAGTCGCAGTGGAATATTTCTCCCATATTAGCCCACCACTCGCCTTTGGCGCGGGTGGGTATCGGTAGCTGACATCCCTTGTCGGTAAATTTTATCCAGGCTATCGTGGCCGGTTCATTGTCTATCATGGCCATATCAGCGTCGAAATCATCCCCGACATATTCGAAGTAACTAAACAGGTAATATTTATCTTTCAGCTTGTGCAGGTAAATAGAATAGTTACGTATGTTTCCTTTTTCGATGGCATTGAGTACTTCCGGCCAGGTGTACTTGTGCAGCAGTATATACGACTCAACCATTTCCGGCCTTAACCCAATTACCATGCCATACCGCTGCACCTTTGACTCATTGACACCTGCATCAGTCTTACCGCCGAAATAAAACACTTCCTCCATATCAGTCCAGATAAGGTCTTTTCCACCGTGTAATATGTCAGCATTGAATTTATCACCTGCGTACTCAAAATAACTAAACACGGCGGGATTTGCTTCTCCCAAATCCTTAAGATAAATCGAATAGTTTTGAATATTGCGTTGTCTCATTTTTTTGAGCACGTCCGGCTGAGCTGTCCGGTGGAGCTCTTTTAACTGATCTATCTTCTCCGGTTTAATCATCGCCAACCGGCCGACACGGTTGAGCTGTTCTTGCGTAGCACAACCCACAAGCAAGAAAACAAGTGTTAACAGAGCTGCTAATGTCATCTTGAATTTCAGAAAAAACTTCATAACGTTCCCCTTTTCCAACCTAAATACATTCATTTGTATACACACACGTTAAGATTATCAAACTAATTGAAGGAGCACGTAACCCAGCGCCAATATTGCCAGCAGCAGTATTGAAAGGAACTTGTAATTGGCCAGGCCGCCCCAGCCCGGTCGACGCAGGCATGCCAGGGGGTGTTCCCACACTAACCTTTCGCTTTCAGTTGTATGTTCGTGAGGATAGAGTCGCGATGTAATATACAGAATCACACAGCTAACGATAAACAGCCAGAAGCCGACCACCATAAATGACCAATCCCGCCACAAATAACTAAATACAGAACCAAACCCCGGCAACTGACTCCAGAAACCAGACCAGACGTCCGCCACGAAAATAATTGCTCCCATAATGGTGCCGGCACAAAGAGTTATGAAAGCCCCTCTGCCGGAAGCTTCTTTCCACAGCACGCCTCCAAGGAAAACCGTTGTTACGGCTGGAGCAACGTAACATATCATCTTAGTGTTAACTTCAAGAATAGTTCCAAATTTGCTGATTTGTGAAGCCCAGGCGATGGCTAAAACCACGGTAACCCCTATTACAATACGTCCCACCCTGATCAAGTCCATTTCGGAAGCGCTTGGCCTAATCGGTTTATATAGGTCATAGCAGAAAACCGTCGCTACTGAATTAAAGACGCTTGACAGAGTGCTCATCACAGCCGCCAGCATAGCTGCTGTAACTAAGCCCTTAACACCCGGAGGCAAAATATTGGCTATCATATAGCCATAAGCCATAGCAGTATCTTCTGTGCCGTCGGCCTTAAGCGGAAATGCAGGAAACGCCCCTGGATTTGATTGAAGTAATGCGAATAATATAAGACCCGGCATCACAAAAACGAACACCGGAATCACCTTAATGAAACCGGCAAATAGGGCTCCTGTCCGGGCATGATTTTCGTCTTTAGCACCTAATACACGCTGACAGATTGTCTGGTCGGTACAGAAATACCAAATCCCTATAATCGGATACCCTAAGAACACCGCATACCACGACATATCCCGGGCGGCGGCGTCTGAGCGCAGCATATGAAACCGCACCGGTTCAACACTTGCAGTTAGTCCTTCCCAGCCGCCTATCATGTTAAAACCGATTACAGTCATAACAATGCTGCCGGCTATCAGTACTATTGCCGCAAGAGAATCCGTCAATACAACTCCTCTTAGGCCGCCGACTATTGTGTACAACCCCGTTAGCGCCACTATAATTGTCATACTTATCATCATAGGCATGTCAAAAAGAAGTTGTAACACTTTGGCGCCGGCGAACAAAGTAAAACCGGTATGAATGAAAATTGCCGTGAACATCGCCATAGAGACCTCGAATATTCTACACTTGTTGTTATAACGCTTCAGCAGAAAATCTGGCAGAGTCGCAACCTTGCTGCGAATATAGAAAGGGGCAAAGAAGATTGCCAATATTATCAGAGTTACTCCCGCCATCCATTCGAGATTGCCGTAAACAAGCCCGCGTTTATATCCTTCTTCGGCAAGACCGACCAGCTCTATCGCCGAGATATTCGACGCAAACAATGATAGGCCTATCCAGGGCCAGATAAGCGACCGGCTGGCCAGGAAATAGTCGCTGCCCAGGGCCGACTTACGTTGCTTCCAGCCAACCCAACAGCCTAAAGTGACCATAACAACAAGGAAAAGAAGTATTGTCACTAAGTCAATTACACCAAGATTAAACGTAAAATCCATAAAATCAGCCTCAAAAAAACAGCTTTCTAAATACTCTTGTCTCTTGGACCGTAATAAACCTGCTGGCTTTCGCAATAATGCCAATCGTCACAGTCCAGTCCAACTGGATTACGAGGTCTGTTTTTGTCTTCGAGTAATTCAAGTGTGCTTTGCCAATTCTTTATACCGCTAAGAGCGTCGATTGCCTGCACATTTTGCCAGCCGACTGTATTGGCAATTTGGAGCGTATCTTCAGGCGAAAAGCCTCTGATAAACCCACACAGAAATCCAGCTATAGTTGCGTCACCTGCTCCCAGAGCCGATGCGAAGTTTTCAGCCTTAAACGAACCAGCCCATATCTCTCTGTTCGCCCATCCATTAACATCTTTTGGGCAGGCAGTGCCTACGGCACCAATCTGTTCTGCATTTCCGGTGCGAAGATAAACACCCCTGATACCGCATTTGATAGCAATAATCTTCGCACCTAATGAAAGCAGCTTGCTGGATATGTCCGCGCAGTCTTTCGGCTCATACACCAAAACCGGATCTTCGCGTTTGGCCTGGGCCTTTCTCTTCTCGAACAAGTCTCTGTCCAACATAAAGGCTATCTCCTCTATGCTGGGCACGAAGATATCAACATAAGGTAGAGTCTTTTCCAGGATAATCTGCCAGTCAGCCTGGCCGGAGCCGCTGGCTGGATCCGGCATAGCCATATCAAGACTTGCAGTTACGCCGAGGTTCTTTATACGCTTATACATCTCTACAAGCTCGATGCCGTTATTTTCAAACATTCGCTTCATCAATGGCGGATAGCCAAAATGAAACAGCACGCACTGTTTTGCAAGCTCATAGTCGATATCATCGGCGCCGAAAGTGTCGTTCGTAGCTGGATTGTGCAGAACAAAACGGTCAATACCCGGTGGTGCCAGCACTATAGTATAAGACGTGCTTTGGTCACAAACAGTTTTGAGCGCTGCAGCCCTTTCTTCGCCCACCAATTGCCTGATGACATTACCGAATGTATCTTTGCCCACTTTGCCGTTGAGGACCACATCGACATCGAGCTTGGCCATTGCAAGGCCTGTATTGGATACAGGCCCGCCGGTGGATAGTACAGCCTCTTCAACGTTGGTCAGTTTGCCAGGCGAGAAGACATCGCTTATATTGAGTCTCTCGCCGGCAGGAAACTTAGGCGTGATGTCAAGGCAAAGATGCCCAGCTACCATTACCTTTTTTCTCATCTGCTTGTCCAATTCTTGCTACAAGAACGTCCTGCAAATCACTAATAGTGAGATCTGGTTTGACTGAAAGATACTTTTTAGAAACCTGATCCTGTTGAATCCAAACTGCTGCCATTCCAAGACTCTTAGCTCCTGCGACATCTCTTCTTAAGCTGTCGCCGATGTAAACTACTCTTGAGACATCTACGCCAAACGTATCCAGTGCTTTTTGAAAAATTTGACGGCAAGGTTTTATGATGCCGATGTCGGAAGAAAAGACTATGGCTTCGAAAAGTCCCCTTATGCCGGCGCGGTCGAGTTCCTGACAAAATCTCTCACTGTGGGACCAAATATCAGATACGATACCTAAACGGTGCGTTTTGTACAGTTGCCTTAAAACACTCACATAGGCTTCCGGAATAGTACCTGCCTCGTGTTCGGAAAAAACCTCTTCCAGAATAGCGATTTCATCTGCGGGCAATTGTGCTGACTTCGGGTGTCTCTTGAGATAAGTTAAAACGGAAGAGAAGTTATCATAGTTTCCCGGCTTCTTACCATCAGCTACCATCTGATGGAATATTTCTGAAAGTATCTCAAACACCTCTCGGCCTCTGAGCCGATTTCCACCGGCCTTGCGATACGTAGCCCCAAAATCATCGTCCTCGTTAAAGCGATCCACATTAAACATGAAAGTACGCCCCATGTCCAACAGAACTATCTCAAACCTATCGATGAATCGCATTACATCATCACCGGCCCTTTTTTCGATATCACATTACCATCGGGTTCGCTGGTCACCACAGTCACATAGGCCTTGCCGGCCCGTTCGTACAGATCAAAACGTTTCACTAATTCGAAATCGGTGAATTTATCGAAATGTTTCTTGATGATCTTGCGAAACCTCTCGTACGATTCCGGTTCATCGCCCCATTCAGAGCAATCCATAGTGATGACCGGCCTTTCTACAAAAGTATCAAGGGGGAAAAACGGCAGGATAGCCTCAAGCAATGTAGCTACATCAAGACCGTCTGCTCGGATGAGTCTCTTGGAATGCGTTGCCGCCGGGAAGTCTGCATCGGCCAGCACAATTTCATCTCCGTGCCCCATACTCATCAAAGCATGCATCAAGTCCGGCGAAATGCAAGCAGGAATATTTCTTAACATCTCAACTTCTTTCCGCTAACGTCGGATCCATCATTATTTTAATAATCTCTTTGCCATCGAGTTTTTCACCTTTGCCGATAGCATCCAATGACCTTTGCGCATCTCCGAGAGGAACCTTGTGCGTGATCAATTTTTCCAGAGGTATCCGCGGATCAGCAATGAGAGGCAGGGAACGGACAAAATGTTCGGCTTCGTTGTCGAAGCTGCCTATTATCTTTATGCCTTTTTCCAGCA
>CAZWKM010000024.1:0-12518 GCA_964634165.1 uncultured Pirellulales bacterium
AGCAGTGCAATCTCCCCAACTAAAAACTAAGCACTAAAAACTCAAAACTACTAAATGTCATCCCCCAAGCCTGCCCTGAGCAAAGCCGAGTAGTTAGCCAAATGAGCCGCGACCGTAAGGGAGCGGACAAAGTTCTAATTAACCACTTCGAAATTCGATATTTCCCCCGTCATCCCGACCGAAGTCCGCCGCAGGCGGACGAAGCGGAGGGATCTGGCCACCGAACTACTTCATAATTCGACATTCCTTATTCGGCTGAGTGGCACCCTCTCGTGCTTCGCAGCGAAGTGCTGCTTCGCAGAGTAGTACAAACTTGTTTGGGGGTGTTGAAAAATCGTTTGTCATTGCGAGGAGCGGAGCGCTGAAAGTCCAGCCCCTGGAAGTCCGGCCCCTGGACGGATTGGACGGAATGCGCAGCATCACGGAGTCGAGAAATCCGTTTTAAGGATACTAACCGACGTACACTGCCCTTGACAGAACAGGTTCTTTTATTACTGACCAAGCATTATGAACGGCAACCTGAATGCTACCCCTACGTGTTCGTGCCTCCCAAGCGTTATGACCGCATACAACAAAGACGGGAGCAAGGCAAATGGACAGTGTTGCAGGGCAAATGTCCTGTCAACAATTTTAATCGCCAGCTTGATGCTATTTTAGCCCATGCTAAAGTTGACAAGGGTGAGTTTCATGATTTTCGGCGTACCTGTCTGACCCGCTGGCTCTCTAATGGATTGTCTGAGTATGATGTAATGAATTTGGCTGGCCATGCTAAATTTGAGACAACCCGCCAGTTTTATCTTGCTGTTCGAGAAGACTTATTGAAAGATGTCCGTGCTGTAAGTGATGAGGCAATGAATGGTGATTTTGTTGCGCATTTGTTGTGCACCCCATTTTGTGCTTAAAAAAGGTTTGACAGCATGTGTATGAACTCGTTAATATTACAAGACTTAGAAACATTCGGGGCCGTAGCTCAATTGGTTAGAGCATCGGACTGTCGATCCGAAGGTTGAGGGTTCGAGTCCCTTCGGCCTCGTTTTGTAAGTTAAGGGCTGGCAAGCACTTACGCTCGCCGGTGTCCCCCAGAAAAACCCCATCCGCCTTATCATTAAAGCACTTACGCAAACTTGCCTCACGCAGCCAATTGCATTATCCTGGCGGCATGAACACGATAAAAAACCTTATAACGAACCTATATCATCTTCTTGTTTGTGCCTGTGAAGTGATTCGATATAGTCTGACTTTCCTTTGGGCCATCTTCTGCCCCAAGGCAGGGCTGGCTGCCAAGTTGCTGGCAGTGCAGAGCCAACTCGCTGTTTGTAAGCAGCAGATCGCTTCGAAGAAGCACCCGCGGCCACGATTCACTGCAGGTTTCCGCCTCCTATGGGTCGTGCTCTCAAAGTCCCTGGATAAGTGGGAAGATATTGTCCATCTGATGCAGCCAGCCACAGTCAGGAAATGGCACACCACGGCTTTCCGGTACTTCTGGCGGTGGAAGTCGCGTAGAAAAGATGGCCGACCTCCGATTTCCAAGGAGATGCAGGACCTGATTTACAAGCTGAGCAAAGAAAATCCCTTATGGAGCCCCGAAAGGTTCAAGGACACACTTATCCTTCTCAAGTACGATCCGCCATGTGAGGATACAATACGCAAATACATGTACAAGCCGCGAAAACCTCGCAAGAGATCAACTACATGGCTGCCATTTCTGCGTAATCACCTGGATGTGTCATGGGCAATCCATTTCTTCACTGTCACAACTATCAACTTTGCTACGTTGTACGTTTTCCTTGTTTTTGACCATGGCCGACGCAAAGTTATACACTTTGCGATAACGAGAAATCCATTTATGAATTGGGTTATCCAGCAACTACGTGAATCTATGCCATTTGGTCTACAACCACAATATCTCTTCCGCGACAACGACGGCATTTATGGCAACGACGTACGAGCTTTTCTGGAAAGCTGTGGTATAGAAGAGGTTCGCACAGCATGCCGAAGTCCTTGGCAAAATCCATTCGTTGAGAGATTCATAGGAACATTGCGGCGAGAGATGCTCAATCATGTGATAGTGTTTAGTCAGAGTCATCTTGAGCGGTTGCTCCGAGAATTCATCGAAGATTACTATCACGTGGCACGACCGCATCAGGGTCTCAATGGTGAGACGCCTGTTTTACAAACGAAGCAACCACGGATTTCAGGCCCAAGTAAACTCATTTCTATTCCTGTACTCGGAGGTTTGCATCACAGGTATATCCGCGTAGCTGCATAGAACAACAAAATAGTTTTCTGACGGTCTCATCAACATTGCCTGCCGATTCCCCAGCCTGTTGTGCAAAAAAGATCCTGCTGATTCATTCGGTGCCATTGGTATGGGTCAGTAAATCCCGAACTTCGCCGGTTTTGGTTTCGCATACTCATCAAGATAGAGTTTTTCGGGGGGACAGGAAGTTACCTCTGCAACTGCTAAAATCATGAAAACAGCAAGATAAGTATGTCTATTTCTCATTGTTCCTGGTTTCTATCAATCCAACTGTTCCCTCGCCAATGGCAATCAACCCGTAGGGCGTGCTGAAAAATCTCAGGACTTTGCCGCCATTTAGAATATTATTATCGATTATTTCGGCCTCTTCAAAGCCTTTGCCTTTGTGAATCACTATTAGCTGACTTTCGCCCAATCTGGCCCACAGCCTATCCCCCTGGACAGCGCAGGTCGAAAGGTCAAGATTGCCAAAGAGATACGGACCATAGGGAATTTTTCCCGTCGAAGATTCGGAAACGAAAAAATCACACTGCAATTTAAGCCCCAGGTTTCTTTCCGTTGACAACCACGATTTTAACAACCGTGTACTTCCCAGTATGAATTTTGCCTTTTCTGAATCGGGGTCAAACTGTATAAGGGAATATATCCCTTTGAACCACCATTCTTCACCGGAAACAACGATACGTCCGGAGTACAGGACACGTTCCTTTCCTGGAAAAATTCCTACGTATTTCAACTCTCGAGTGTTGGTATCAATCTTCCAAAGCCCCTTCCACTGCAACGGTGCGGTTCTCGATCCAGTCTCCCAGACTACTGCTGCAAAAAACAATGTATCGGCCGGGCCAAGCGTGAATTCATATAACCTATACGGTCGGCCCGCGTTGAAAGGGGGTTCGCCTTTTAAAGTGCTGCAAAGAACTGTTTCCCAATGTCCGGATTTGGGGTCATATATTCCTAAACCACTCTCCTGTTCTCTCCCTCCGTAGGCCAGCCATAACTTGCCTCCGACCTCTGCCATTCCGGTGAGGGAGGTTGACGGCAGTCCATCCTCTTCCGTCAGTATTCTCGGATTTGCTAAAAATCCCTTCCCCTTTCCGGTGCTTCCCGGGAACTCCACCAATCCTACACTCTCGATGGATACGTAACTTGCCTCTTTGCCTATCACCATTCCGGTTATCCTTCCACCGCGTACAAGGTGAATTTGCCACAGAGCAACCAATTTCTTTTCTGCTAAATCTATTCCGGCAAATTGGACTAATGACTGCTGAGCGAAATTCTCATCGAAGGCAGCCCAGAGCAAATGTCGCTGACATGTTACTTTTAAAGTTGTCCATGGCAGATGGAAATGGTATTTCCTTTTTTGCGGCCAGTGTTCTTTGCTCAACAGCATGGTCATAAAAACACTCATCGGTTTCTGTGCCAACTTGAACTCGGGAAGTTCTCCGCTGATTTCCGCTTGGTAGTCTTTTATGCGATTCAGAGCTTTACTGACTTGCTTGTCGTCCATGTGAGTCTGAAGAACCACAGCCACTCTCTCCAAGAGTTGAACATAGCGTCTTCTGGCCTCAGGTATGGAACCCGGTTTAAATCTCCAACCCGGGTCCCATAGCGCCAGGTTCTTAGCGTCCTGCTTTTCTATCAGGGGTTCACAGACTTTCTCGAGCTCTTCAATTGTCATGTGGCTCTTTATTCCTTCGCGGATTACGTGCTTTATGATATCGCCAAACGGTTCATTGGGAGTTTTAAGTTCTTTCTGTAGGGTCTCGAGCGCCTTGTGCAGGTATTCCCTCGCCTTTGTTTTGCCGTTCTCTCTATCAAGCTCAGGATTCTTCAGCAGGGCTAAGTAGCTCATAAATTTCACCAGCGGATCCTCGACTTCAGTCAGCTCTTGGAGATATTGTCGCCAGAGTTTCTGACAAGTTTCACCTGTACCCCGCAATTGAGTTTCTTCAAGGCTTTGAACCGGCCTTATGGGTGAAGACAGGAGTCCCCCACGGCAAAACCAGAATCTCTGGTCGGGTGATTGAATTCGGCCTCCCTTTTCCGGCGGCATAATGATTGCTGCAAAGGCTTTTCTCACATTTGCCATTACCTGCTCAGGCGAATCTGAACTGGCCCATGCCAATTCCATTTGCTTCTGCCAATTAGGTTTTTCTTTTAATGCTTTCTGCATGGTTTCTACCCAGATTCTGCGGCTTTCCCTGTTTATATCCCGGATTTCTTTTGTGGATATCGAGGCAGAGTTCGTAAAATAGCCCCTCATAAAATGTTCCGTCCCAAGTGGTTCTCCCCATCGATACAAGACATCGAGTGCAGATGCTGAATCCTTTTCGTATTCTGCCCGAATTTGCCGCACCAGACGAGAAATTACATCAGCTAATTCTAAGTCCGAATAGCAAACTCCGAGTTCAGGATAGAGAACAGGGCAAGGAAAAGTTCCTATCCAATAGCGTGCATCCCATTCATTTTCAAAAAGTGCGCCGGTATAGAAAACGTTTTGGGGCTGTAGAGCGTGTGCAGTCTCAAGCAGTGCCAGGGCATCCTTGTGTCGTCGATGATTTTTGAGCAGTTGCCCCTGCCGGAAAAACTCCTCGGCTTCCTGCTTCGGCTGCCACGCAGCAGAAGGCGGAGCATTCAGCAGTTCCTTAATGATGCAGGTGGCTGCTTTATCCACCGCTACTGAGGGCCCTTTTGGTTCGATAGGGGCCGTAAAGATGGGCATCTCTTCGCCCGATGCCGGCCTGAGAGAAAGCTTGATTTCTACATCTCGTACTCCTCTTCGCCGAAGGTAGCCCTCGACCAAAACTGCCGAACTCCAAAATTCCGCATCTTCACCCTCTGCTAAGAGTTTCTCATCGTGTAGAATCTTGAGGTCCTCCCGTTCCAGCATTATTATCCGCGGCTCTTTGCTCAGGCGGGCTGAGAGCATTGCAGGCAGAGTTCTTGCCAGCCATTGATAACGTTCGCCGAGCTGCACGCGATGGATATCTACTATGCCTACCGGTATTGCTTCACCAGGCGGCAGCATTATCTTTGGCACCGCTGCAATGACTTTCTCTGTAATTCTTTTTACTGTATCTTCAAGTTTTGCACCGTCCGGCTCCTCAAAGCTGTCCAGAAGGCGGAGGCCATGGGCCGTCTCCATAAGCCGAACGCGCAGCAGCTTGTTCCTGTTTTGCTTCTGGTCTTTGTCAGCTTCTGTAGATAGCAGGAGGAAAGCGTCCACCCGAAGTAATCTGCCCACTTTTACCGCACTGTGCCGTTGAAGCAGCCCGGCAACACTTAGCTGCTGCTCCTGTAAAATCTTGTCTATCTCCGCTCTTTCCAGTAGTTGGATATTGTCTTTCCGAGAGAGTTCGACTTCGAGCAGTGATACCAAAGGGGATTTATGCAGACCGGATGCCTTATCCGCTATCAGCGCAACTCTGACAGTGGCTTCCATCGCGGCATGAGAAAGCGAGTTCATCAGCAAAAAAAGTGCTGCTATAAAACGAATTGTTTCCGGATGCATGTTTGCCATAACTATTTTTAGGCTTTTTCACATGGCTTTCAAAGTTCTTTTGTAGCTTTCTGGGCGCATATTGTTTTATCCGTTATTCCTATTTAGGTTCAATCTTCCAGAGTTTCCCTTCTACTCCAATTATCACGCCTTGCCCATAGGGACACAAACCAACGCATCTTATCAAACGAAGCAAGGCACTATCCTTAGAATCAGACTCCCGATTTAGAACAAACCGGTTTGATCGCGAAATGAGATGATTGCCAACAAGTGCAACAGGCCAAGGGCTGCCTTGTCCAAAAATGGGTTTCGGTTTCCCCCAGACAATATATCCGGTCAGGCGCGTTTGAGACAAGTTCTCCGGGTTAATCAGGATAGTATCATTGTCGCATTGAGCAACTATATTTCCTCCGCTCCAGGTCATATTTGAAATTCCCTGATAACCCAGTTTTAATATTTGAGTAAAAGTTTTCACAGAGGAGTCAAACTTCCATAGACCTCTGCGTTCGTCACCTGAATATGCAGGTTTACGGCCTGATATTCCAAGCCAAAGACACTTCCGTCCTTTGTCCACAAGAATAGCTCTTATTGTATACGCCTGTCCTCCATCAAATGGGTTTCGTTTTTGAAGAAGTTTAGCTGACGCTAACATATTAAAATAATTTGTCTTTGGGTCAAATTCAGCAAAAGCGGAATTGAAACCAACATAAAGCTTACCGTCGTACCACGCGAGGCTTTCTATCGAATTTGAAGGAAGCCCGGCATCTTCATTCCACAGTTTGGTTTCTCCTTCTTCAAAAACAATTAATCCTGTTTCAGATATCCCGACATATATTTTTCCTTCTCCAACAGCGACACCAGTTACTGGCTCGAATGCACTTGGCGATGGAAAAGTTATCCGCCCTCTTTCTTTTTGTAATCCACCAGTCAGAGGTACACTGCTGGCAATCAATTCCATCATCCAAATTTGGTTTTTCTTCTCAAGCCCCTTCCACAAAAGTATCATGTGGTCATCGTGAAGGTATATCGAGACCAGTTCCCTCCTGTTCGTAACTGGAGCAGGCCCGGTTTTAATTTGCGTTATTGAATACCATGGTTTCTTCGACGACGGCTTAACTTTTCCCATACGCTTGGCAAATGTACCCTGCGCTCTCTTCAGGTCGCTTTTCAGCAGATCTGCCTGCTGCTGCAACTTGCCAACGGAAGCTGTATTGAGAACATCCAGAATCTTTCCCGTCCACTCGTATGCTTCCGCGGGCTTTAGGTTGAAGTGGAGCCACTGCTTAATTGCAAACGGCCAAACAGCAAGAGAATGGGCATCACCATTCTCTACAGCGTTAGCGACAATAGGTTCAAAGTATGAAGCAAATTCATTCTGGTATCTGTTAGCGAAAAATACTATCGCTGAGTCGACCAGACTCCTGAGACATTTGTCGTGACACAAACGACTATGATAAACATGATCGGGGGGTAATTCCTTCAGGTAAATATCAAGAATGGATTTTGCCGCCTCCACACCGGCGTCACCTCCTAAACCTAATTTTCCTACATATCCTGCCCCCCGGACAAGGGGATCTTGCCTTTTAGTAAGCCAATCTATGAGCGGCAAAACTGGCCCACTACTCCATTTATCATTGGCATACTTTAAGCTGGTTGCGAGATTGTTGATAAACTCATAATGTTCTCGCGGCTTAATGATTCCCAACTCTACTGCCTTTTCCAACTTTTCAATCAGCCTCTTGACGAACTGCAAGTAACCGGTGACATCTTCAAACCAAAATCTTGCCCGGTACACAGCTTGCCTCAACTCTTGCCCGTACTTCGTTTTCATTATATCGCGGTCGAATGGACTGAGAACTTCTGAAGTCAACATGTCCCAATAATATGGCTGATGGATTTCAAAATTGCGCACACACAGTTTTTGTAGTTCTCTATGAAGTTTAAGATCAGTAGCATCGTGAGGATTAATATAAATACCATAGGTAGAGCCTATTCGGGGAAGGTATACAGTGTTTTCAGAAGTATGAGTTCTGATCGCCTCTTCACTTGCAGCCAGCGCTAACTCGGCGACACGAATAGCAGCAATAAGTCCTCGCTCTTTTGAGCCTTTGATATGCGTAGGTGGTCTGAATCTATCTACGAACCTATTCCAAGCTCCGCACACAAGACTCCGATATTTACTGCACGGAAATAAAGCCAACGCCGCCTCGGCAGCCCGAGCAGCCGCATCGTCCTCTCCATGCGAGAGAAAAATATTCGCACGCTGTGCGAACATAGCTGCTTCTTCCTCGGGATTGATGTTCTCAGCCTCTGGCACCTGTGCGCCTAATTTATCCAGAACAGCCACGGCCATTTTCCGTCGGGCGATAGAGAGGTTACCTGTTGGGACTATCATTGAAATCAGCTTAGGTTCACCCCCAGTAAGTGACCTGAGGTAGACCGTAACGGCTAACCTCTCTTTTCCTGGAATTCGTCTCACACCACCATCCAGAAGTACTGCCGAAGTCTTGAGTTGCAGTTCGATGCCTGCTAAATCTTTCTCCGCCGTCAACCAATCGAGATGTTCTCGGTCGAGCATTACAACACTTGACGACTTGCCCAAATCGGTGACGAGAAGCATCCCCAGCGTCTCAGCGAGCCCATCAAGTCGATGCCCCGGTTCCTCACTACGAAAGCCCAGCAGCCCCACATAGTGACGCCTTTTGACTGGAACCGCTATTTTAGCAATCGCCGAGCTTACCCCCTGTATAATCGGTGAAATATCCTCGCGCATGGATTCCTCCGCCAACAACAGTACACCCAAAGCTGTTCCCGTTTGGGTCTCGATCATCTGGATACGGTACGCCACGGGTTCGATGTGCCCAAGCTTCTCTACGAACACAAACATATCTGCGCGAAGCAGCCGCCCCAATCTCAGGGCTGCCGCCGGGTCCATCAAACCCGCTGCACTTAGCTTCTGCTCCTGCAAGAGCTTGTCTATCTCCGCTCTTTCAAGCAGTTGGATGCCTTGTCTTTGAGAAAGTTCAGCTTCAAGCAGCGAGACCAAAGCTGATTTGTGCAGACCGGATGCCTTATCCGCTATCAGCGCAACCTTTACAGCGGTGTTTGACTGGGCCGTGGTAGAGGCACCAAGCAGGGCCACTAACATGACCACCAGGTAGCTGTAGAAAATTCTGTGTCGTATATTTTGGAGTTTATCCGGCATTACAATGCTAAGGCAATTTTAATATTTTAACGCCATGACGGGTTCCTATCCATATCTGATTCGCTAATCCGAGCAGTTCGGTGGCGGCGAATTTCCAGCTATGGCCCGAACGCAGGGCATATGTAGTCAAGCTGCCCTCATTATCCAAAACCATAAGGCCATACGTCCCAAGCAACAAGTGATCGCCGTTTGTTTCGATAGCAAAGATGGACGTTTCAGGAAGACCGTCTTTATTTGAGATCACTCTCCAGTCGCTGCCGTCGAGATTGCAGCTATATATTGCCCGGTTGCCCTCGCGACCACCAAACCAGAATCTGTCGTTGAAAGCAGCGACGCTTTCAATGGAATAGAACGACCCGCTGTTGGGAAGGCTCATCCAGCGGTTGTCCTGTTGGTTGTAGACCGCAACGCCCGCTTTACCCGATGCGCACCAGATGCGGTCGCCCGTCACTTCAATGTCGCTGACACAAGTGGTGGGCACAGGCTGCTGGGGCTGATAGTCTCGCGGTAAAAATGTATGCAGCTCGTTTGTCTTTAGATACAGACGGGCCGCCGCCCCTTTGCCGTAACGTCCCGTCCCGATCCACAAGTACGCCTCGTCGCCGTCGAGAGAGCGAACATAATTGGAAGGCAGGCCGTCTTTCTCCGAAAGATTAGACCAGCTATCGGTTTCCTTGTCATAGACATCCAATCCCTCCCCGTAGGTGCCGACCCAGACACGCTCACCTTGAACGTGAACATCAGTTATCCACGAACCGGATATCTCCTTTCCCACTTCGAACTGGGTGGTTTGCTTTGTCCGTGTATTGTAGCGAACCAGGCCTCCGGTCTCCTTTGCTTTTTGCAACCTTTGAGGGTTTTGTTCCAACATTACCAAATTGTGCCCTTCACCAAAGAGCGTAGCGGCGGGATGTATGGCGCCGATCCATATGTCCTCACCGTCTAAAGCCAAGGCACTAATATAATTGCCAGGTAGTGGAATCTCCGGCTGTATCCATGTACCTGTACCTTTGTTGTAGCGGGTCTTTTGGACCGTTTGGAGCCTGGCTCGGGTTTTCTGAGCCCACTCGACTGCACTGCCGTCGATGTTAAATCTACCCAACGATTCGAATCCTGCCAGTGCTTCTTCGTATTGGCCCAATTTGAAAAGGCATACGGATCTGAAGAAACGTGCCCTCTTGTTGAAGGTCGAGCGATTACAGTCTTTAAGCGAAGCGGCGGCTGATTCGTATTGTCCCTGTTCAAAGAGATTTCGGCCGAGCATGAAGCTGAGATGATCACGCTCGATATCAATTCGCACGTCCGAGCCGTCATGGCCTTCCAACAGGGCCAAACCTCGCCTGCACCAATAGATCGTTTTCTCGGCGTTTTTCTTCACATAGTCCCACTGGTATGCCCAGGACCTGCAGATCGTCAATGCCGCACGCGGATAATCCCGGATCATCTCGTTGACAAGGTCCTCTCCGAAATCATTGTCCTTGCCGCAATTCCGGACGAGTTTGAACCAGGTTTGCATCTGCACTGCAACGAAATGAGAGCGGCTATGCCACTGCAGCGCCTTTTGCATAAGCCCCTTGGCCTTCTCCATCTTCTCAGGCAGCGGTATGTCTTTGCGATCGGCCAGGGAGCGAGTGACGCTGCTGATTGCAGTTTGAGCGGCATAGCTTCGGGGGTATTTTTCAAGAAGAAGATCGTAGTAAGGCCTGCCTTTGACCGGGCCGAGAAGCCGAAACAGAAAGTGTAGGGCGCCGGCTTCGTGACCCGAGCCCCGATAACGAGCGGCTATTTCCTGGGTCAGCTCCAGGGCCAGAGACGCATCGGAGATTTGCCCGTCGACCAGCAGAACAGCCAGCAATTCTTTGGCGTAAGGGTCGTTGTTGTTGAGCATCACGGAAGTCTTGAGATAACGGACGGCCCGGAGTATATTGGCACGACGGATCGGGCTCCTGTCCCCCGGATGTCGGGTTTGGCTGAAATAAGTGTAAGATCTGATGGTCCACCCCGTGGTGTGGCCGAGGGCTTGAAGGTCTTTCAGGCTGTTATATCCCATCAAACGAAGGCCTTTATCGAAGTTGACTTTGGCTTCATATTCATTTTGGCTGTTTTTAAGACGGTTTGTACTCAGGACTTTAGTTTTGCTGTCGGGATCGAATATTTGCTCAACAAGAGAATTTTCTATATCGCTTAGCCCCTTATCAAATTCACTAATCCGAAAATCTATCTTAAAGGTAGAATGTCTTTGTGAATCAATATCAGAAAGATTGACTGAAAATTCCAAACGTGACTTTTGGTCAAGCGGTTGATACTCGTCATATGACCCTGTAATAAGAAACCGTCTTTTACAATCGCCGTTTTTTTCAAGAGTGTCCTTTGCTTTCTGAACAAAACCCCCTTTAGAAAGTCTGACTTCCTTCAGCAGCAGGTCAACTTCTTCCCTCTCAAGAATTCTGACGCATGGTAATCTCTTAAGCGCTCTCCGAAGCTTTCTTGGGACCGAAGTTTCCATCCAATCATTTCTGCTCAGAGGGCTCTTGTTCTCAAAATCTGCAATGGCAATCAAATGTGTTATGTTGCTTGTGTTAAAATAGTTGATAGCAGACCCTTTGATTTCGGCTGCGATAATGTTGACCTGTTCATAAATATCATTGACATCAATTTTTATATTGAAGTCCCTTTCAATTGAACCATCTTTAACCGAAACGAGGCGGGAAGAAAGTGTATACGTCGGTTTATCCGCAATCAACTCACTCAAGACAAGATAATCAACGCCTAACAGTTTTTGGACTTGAAGGTTGGAGTTTGGATCAGATAAATCAGTAAGTGAAAGTTCATGTTCTTTCAGTATGGTTGAAAGATACTCTCTCTCTAAAATATCTATGGACTCAAATTCCGAAATTCTTTCAGTAAGAAGCGCATGCCATAACTCGCATACGCCAGATACTTGTTCGTTTACTTCTTCTGTCTCGCCTTTTATGTGAATCTCTCCGACAGCGACGCGGGCTACTTCTGCCACTGCTGTCACACTCCATAAGCAGGAGTAGAATACACATAATATAAACAGAAGCTTTATTCGAACACTAAACGAACTATCTGTCATAGAATGTAACTTCTGAAATATTTTTGAATGAAACAAGTCAAATTTCAACACTCTTCCCTTAACCCTGATTTTCATATATTCTGTGTTGTCGTCACGGCTTTTGCTCACTTTTCTTTTTTAATCTCTTGGGCAATTTTCTCAATAAGCTTAATAGCTAACTCGTGTCCAGCGGCTCGTTTCAGACATATTCATGACCGCAGTCCTAACTGGTCACTTATTATTGGCTCTTTCTTCCGTTGCTAAAGTAATAGAAGAGGAAGTTACCTCTGCAACTGCTAAAATAAGAAAAACAGCAAGATAAATATGTCTATTTCTCATTGTTCCTGGTTTCTATCAATCCAACTGTTCCTCCGCCAATAGCAATCAACCCGTAGGGCGTGCTGAAAAATCTCAGGACTTGGCCGCCATTTAGAATATTATTTTCAATTATTTCGGCCTCTTCAAAGCCTTTACCCTT
>CAZWKM010000025.1:0-4866 GCA_964634165.1 uncultured Pirellulales bacterium
GCCTGCAAATTCTCGTAAATATCAGCCATTGAACGAAACAACATCTTGTCGCGTTCGGCATAGAAATTTATCAGAGAATATATGGCTCTGACATCCGGGATTTTTGCGCTGCGAATATTCATATACAAAAAGTATAGCCACTAAGAAACCGAGACACAAAGAAAAATTAGACACGGATTGATCCGAAAGACTGTTTTGGCCGGGATTCAGGGTGTCTCTGGAGTTATTACCTGGGTTCTGAAGGTTCTTTGTTCTCTGGGGAGTAATTTATTGGGTATCGTGCCTTCCGGTGTTTCTACTGGTAATATACCATCATCACTTAGCAATTGAATATCGCCGCTGTCCGGGAATTGAAACACAGCTTCGGGCTGGAATGCGATTTCGGGATAGATTATCAAAAACTCATCCAGCAAAATTGTGGCTCCCGTTGTCATATCGTACTTATATAATTGGAGCGGCTTATTCGGTCTATCTACAGCTGCTTTGTGTGAGCCGGCGCTGATAAGGTATTGGCCCAGTGTCGGTGAATATTCCATACTTCGTATGCCACGGTTGTCAAAGTCTAACAAAAGCGGCGGGCCAAACTCAGCAGGCACTCCGCTTAAGACCACTTCCTCCGGGTTATAAAGCTCAATAAGCAACGCATATTTGACATCATTAACTTCCGGTCTTGGATTTCTAAAACCAATAAACATAGAATTGCCGTCGGCTGATGTGCATAGTCCCTCGATGTTTAATCCCTTTTCTTTCGGAGCCAGGTCCGGGATTTTGTTGGGGTCGATGTGCCCGTTGACCACTCCTATGGCATCGATAAGACCTAAATTCCATTTCAAATCGTATGCAATCAAATCATCAATCAGGTTGGAGTAATTGCCATCTACTGTAACGTTTATGTCTTGCCCAACTCTGGTAACGGTGGTTGCAAAGAACTGATAACGGCTGTACCAGTATTTGCCGTCTTTGTTTCTGCCGTGCGATGCTATCCAGAAGATTCTGTCATTAAACCAGGTAGCTCCTTCAATGTCGGTCTCAGGATGGCAAGGGTCAATATTCAAAAACTGTCCAATGTTTGGGTCTGCGATCGGAGCTGAGCCAGGATTATCCGAGTCGTATATGCAGAGTTTGTTGCCTTCGTCGTCGGCTACAATGAAAAGGTTCGCGTCGAACGCTACAGCAGCGGAGGCATCGGCTATTTCGCGATATATTTCAAATGTCCTGACTGTTACAGGTCTTGACCATTCAGTCTCATTGAGGTTGCCTGAAGTGTCACGGGCCTTTACTTTGTAGGTGTATTTTGTGCCTGGAGTTAGATTGTTTGGTTCAAAAATATTGCCGTACTGCCAACCAGCGTCCGGCCCATTGCCTGATACGCACTGGAAGTAGTACTCCACGCCATTTAGTATATCGATGGCAACAGTTGCGGCCATATAAATTGATTCCGTCGACATAGCCTGCGGCTCGGTTTCCCAGGTCATAATATTTGGCTCCGGCGGAATGATATCAGCACCCTCCAGCCAGTTTTCGGTAAATACCATTAAGTCGTCCATAGCTACATTCGCATCGCCTGTAAGATTTGCTATGCCGCATGGTAACATTTCCGTACATCCGGAATCCATCCAGTACGCACCGAATATTGCAAAGTCATCAAAGTCAACATCCCCATCATAATCCAGGTCACCCTGCGGCCGGTTTATAGGCAGCAGCGATAGGATTGCATTTTTCAGCATCAGTTTTGCCTGGTCGGTAGCATCATCGAAAAACTCGTATGTCATTTTCGGCAGTGCAAAGAAAACGCGGGGGGCACCCGGGGCATAATCTGAGCCATCGTAGTAATTGGGCTCGCCGCCGAGCCAGCGGGCGATTACCACGTTGCTGTCGCTTGTGGCGACGACCGTACCGTAGCCTGCGGATGTCTGGTCGGAATGCTCGAGCTCTTTGCCGGTTGTGAGTATCTCCACTGTCCCGGAAGTAGTATCAACGCCTGCAAAGATTTCGTCATTAGCATCGGCAACGTCCAGGTGGGTACACGGATTAGTGTCGGCCTTGTCACCATCCAGCCAGTCCCAAAATCGATGTCCATCGCTTCGAGCAAGATTGATGTTGTGGCTCAGGATCGGCACATTCACCTCGTTCCAGAAGTCAGCATCAGCATTGTAATCTGTGCCGGCGTTGTTCCGTGAAATAATAATCAGGTCGGCGGATTCAAGCTCAAGTTTCTTATTGGCGCTGAGGTCTTCATCATATCTGTCAGGGTCTATATGGACATGGACGTTTCCCCTGTAAATGTCCTGCAGAAATTCGGTGTAACCTCGTTCGGATTCGGCAGAATCCCTGGTTACGATGATGACGTTAAGCGGCTCAGACCTGGCGCCACCCGTCAGAGCCGTCAACAGGACAAATATTGATATCAGAGGTTTAATTTTCACTCACCGCTCCCTGAAAAAGCCCTATAATACCGACGCCGATACTGTTAAGAGCGTCGCACTAATCTAACCAATATTATACCAAAAAAAGGGGAAAAAACAAAATATTGCTGCCAGATGTTGTTTCTGCCCAGCAGGCAGATATTTCGCGGTACTCAGGATGATAATTTTTCGGCAGTTTATTTACGGATTCCCGCTCCGTCTAAAGCCGGATTCCGTCAAACAGATGCCGGATCTTCGACTTTGATTTCGCGGGAATGACATAAAAAGCGAAAAAAAAACTGGAAAAACTGCTGCGCATCACTACAATTGCGGAAATTAGCATATACCGTAGATACTGAATAGTGAATCGAACCACGTACAATGAACAATGAACTATGAACAACGAACTAATTTATGCGATTTATCCTGATTGACAAGATTGTTTCGCTCAAGAGCGGCAAGGAAATAAAGGCAATCAAGAGCGTTTCTTTAGCTGAAGAGTATCTGGCGGACCATTTTCCCGCATTTCCGGTGCTGCCGGGCGTGCTGCTGCTGGAAGGATTGATTGAATCGGCGTCGTGGCTGGTGCGAGAGGCGCAGAATTTTGCCCATAGTATGATATTGCTTAAACAGGCAAGAAATGTAAAATATAGAAGTTTTCTGGCGCCGGGCGCGCAGATAGAATATACAGTCGAGGCAAAAACAATCGAAGAAGACGTCAGCAGTTTTTCGGGCTTCGGTTTATCGCAAGGCCAGCGAATCGTGGAAGCAAGATTTGGACTAAGGCACTTTAACCTCTCCGATGAAATTTCAACAATGGCAGAAGTGGATGCCAAAATTATCGAAGAAATGAAAAAGCGTTGGAAACTGCTAAGATAGTTCGTAGTTGGTAGTTCATAGTTCATAGACAAACAAATAAAAATGCCGGAGGTGAAAGAATATGGCAATGAGTCGGGATGAAATATTCCAGGAAGTTCAGGAGGTCATGGTCGATGCGCTGGGAGTCGACGACGACGAGGTTACGGGTAAAGCGACCTTAATGGGAGACTTGGGAGCTGAAAGCATTGATTTTCTGGACATAGTATTTCGATTGGAGAAGGCGTTCGGGATAAAAATTCCACGAGAAGAGTTATTTCCGGCTGAGAGCCTGATGAATAATTCGGAATTTATCAAAAACGGCAAATTGACCGAAACAGGGCTGACTGAACTGAGAGATAAAATACCGCATACCGACCTCACGGTATTTGAGAACGACCCTGATATCAACAAATTGGGTGATTTGTTCACTGTCGATGCGATTGTAAATTACGTTGATACTAAGTTGAATGCTGCTTAACGTGCAAAGTGTCTTTGGGATGTTAGCGGCAGGATTGCTCAAGGTCAACCTGCCGCTGACTAATAGAGGCGGGGTCCCGGCGGAAAATGCGCTGGATATGGATAGATAAATTTGTTGAGTTTCACAGCGGTGAACGTGCTGTGGCGATTAAAAACGTAACGCTTGCTGAAGAGCATTTGCACGACCATTTTCCCGGTTTTCCCGTTATGCCGGAGAGCTTAATGATTGAAGCAATGGCACAGACGTCAGGGATACTTGTCGGGGAGGCAAAAAAATTTCAGGAAAAAGTTATTCTTGCAAAGATAAAGAAAGCCGTCTTTTTTGACTACGTAAAGCCCGGCGATACAATAAAATTAGATGCAAAAATTGAATCCATTTCCCCTGAAGCGGCAAGTACAAGCGGTAAGATTACCCGCGGGGAGAACTTAATTGCCGAGATAGATTTGATGTTCAGCCACATAGACCAGAACCTGGCAGGCAAACAATTCCCAGAGGAAAACTTCGTGTTCACCGACACGTTCAAATCACTTCTGCGGGACGTGCTTCCGGATAATGCCGGGCAGAAGCCGGAGCAAAACTGATGGGTTTGGCCCGCGTAGTAATAACCGGCCTTGGTGCGATAAGCCCACTTGGATTAACCGTCGGCGATATGTGGAGCGGTCTTTGTGCCGGCAGGTGCGGCATAAAGCAAATTGGCGCATTTGACCCTGTGGGTTTTAGCTGCAAATTAGCCGGCCAGGTCCCGGATTTTAAGATAAAACAATACGTGCCAAAGACCTATCGCAAAGCCATTAAACTGATGTCGAGGGACATCCAGCTGGCGGTTATAGCGGCAAACGAGGCTCTTACAAGCAGCGGCCTCGTTACAAAAGGCATCGACCCGGAAAAGGTCAATGTTGACCCGGCACGCGTGGCAATCAATCTGGGTGCAGGCCTTATAAGCTGTGATTTGGTTGAGCTGGCTCCGGCGGTGGCAGCAAGCACTACCGATGGTAAATTCGACATTCATAAATGGGGGAAAGATGGTCTTGAGCTGGTAACACCTCTATGGCTGCTGAAATATCTGCCCAATATGCTCGCCTGCCATATAGGTATTATTCACGACATACAGGGGCCGAGCAACAC